>JAYTDE010000137.1:0-2809 GCA_043736195.1 Burkholderiales bacterium
GGCCTGCTGGCGGGCGTGCAAAATGAGTACGTGTTTTTTGCCTCGTATGTGGTGCTGCAGTTTGTTGTGCTGGCAACGGCCTGGAACATTCTCGGTGGATATGCCGGCTATGTGAATTTCGGGACCAGCGCATTTTTCGCCTTGGGCGGATATGCCGCCCTGTTCATGATCAAGGCTTTTGCCGCGCCCCTGGTAGTGCAGATTGCCGTCGCCGCCGTTCTCACCGGGATTCTGGGATTGGCCATCGGCCTCTTGTCGTTGCGCCTGCGCGGCATCTTCTTTTCTATCGCCACCGTGGCATTGGCGATCATCTGCGAAACGGTGATTCTCAATTTCGACTATCTGGGCGGCGCCAAGGGAATGCAATTGCTGCGCCCGGAGCCGATGGCACCGTTTACCAGCTATACCAAGATGCTGTTTTTCGTGATGGTGATCATTACGCTGGTCGCGCTGGCGATCGCGCGCTACATTGAAAAATCCTGGATCGGCCGCGGCCTGCAGGCGATTCGCGACAACGAAGAAGCGGCCGAGTGCATGGGCGTGCCGACCCTGAAACTCAAGCTGATCGCAACCGTTGTCTCAGGCGCCCTGATGGGCGCGGCCGGTGCGCCGTTTCCGATGTACATGAGCTTCATCGAGCCGGTCAGCGCCTTCAGCTTGAATTATTCGGTTTCCGCACTGGCCATGCCGATCATCGGTGGCACCTCGTCCTGGATCGGTCCGGTGATTGGTGCGGTGTTGCTGGGCACGGTGCAACAGTTGGTCACCGTGACAATTTCGTCCGAGCTCAACGTGCTGATCGTAGGCGTGCTGCTGGTGTTTTTCGTGGTGGCCGCACCGCAGGGCATTCTGGGCCTGATCAAGAAACTTGCCAACCGGCGCGGCGCGTCCGCAAGCGGGGCCGGGCGATGAGCGACGTTTTGCTGAAGGTTGACGACGTCTCCAAGCATTTTGGCGGCTTCACAGCCTTGTCGCATGTGAGCGTGGAAGTCGCGCGCGGCGAGCGGCTTGGCTTGATCGGACCCAACGGCTCCGGCAAGACCACCCTGATCAACTGCATTTCAGGGGCGCTCAAAAACGAATCCGGCACGATTGCCTTCAAGGGCGAGAATTTGAACGGCATGGCGCCGCACCAGCGCACGCGGCGCGGCATCGCCCGCTCGTTCCAGATTCCGCGCCCGTTCCACAGCATGACCCCGGTCGAAAACCTGGCCGTGCCGCTCGAATACGTGACCCACCGCGGCGCCGTGCACAAGGCCGATATTCGCGGCGAAGCCGAGGCTATCCTGGCTGACATGGGTCTCTCCGACAAGATGAACGCTTCCTGTGCCGGCTTGTCGCAGGTGGAATTGCGCAAGCTGGAACTGGCGCGTGCGATGGCGGCGCGGCCGGCGCTCTTGATCTCGGATGAGGCGATGGCGGGCTTGTCCAACACCGAGTGCGACGAAGTGCTGGCTATCCTCTTCAAACTCTCCGACAAGGGCATCACCATCATCATGATCGAGCACATCATGCACGCGATCATGCGCTTTTCCAATCGGGTGATCTGCCTGGATGCGGGCAAGCTGATCGCCAACGGCACGCCTAGCGAAGTGGTGAAGAACCCGGACGTGCAAAGGGCTTACCTTGGCGCTTGAACTCAAAGTCGAAGGCGTATCCGCCGGCTACGGCGCGGTGCGCGCGCTCGAAGGCGTGTCGATCAATGTAAAGGAGGGCGAGACCGTGGCCCTGCTGGGCACCAACGGCAACGGCAAGAGCACCCTGATGAAGTGCCTGGTCGGCCTGGTCACGCCGCGTAGCGGCAGCATCACCCTGGAAATCGACGGCGTGCTGCACAACCTGATCGGCAAGGGCCCGCAGGAGATCGTCGATCTTGGTGTGGCCATGGTGGCCGAAGGACGGCGCCTGTTTCCCAGGCTGACCGTTGAAGAGAATCTGTATCTGGGCGCCTACCGGCCGGCAGCACGCGCCTCGCTTCAGAAGAATCTCGAATTCTGCTACATGACCTTTCCGGTACTGAAGGAACGGCGGCGCCAACTGGCCGGCAGCATGTCGGGCGGGCAGCAACAGATGGTGGCCATCGCGCGTGCGCTGATGTCGGCGCCTAAGCTGCTACTGGTCGACGAACCCTCGGTCGGCTTGTCGCCTTTGCTGGTATCGCAGACCATCGAGAAGATCGGTGAGCTCAACCGCGAGCACGGCATGACCGTGCTGATGGCCGAACAGAACTTCCACCAGACCGTCAAGATCGCGCATCGTGGCTATGTGCTGGTGCATGGCGAGATCGCTTTCGAGAGCCGCGACGTGGCCGAGCTCGAGAACAATGATCTGGTGAAGAACCTGTACCTGGGCGCCTGAATCAACTTTCAGGCGGGCCTGCCAGTGGCACTGCTGGTCGATCCGGCCTGTCGGACCCGCCCCATGCCACCGCAGACCAAGTACCAATACGCGGAAGGACCATGACGCGACGCGCAATCATTGTCGGTGGATCGGTCGCGGGCTTGAGCGCGGCAGCAATGCTTGTACGTGCTGGCTGGCATGTCGAGTTGTTCGAAAAAGCCGGTACCGAACTTGAAGCGCGCGGAGCGGGTATTGCCACCCACCTTGAACTGCATCGCGCGATGGCGCGTGCCGGGTGCGATGTCTCGCAACTCGGGCCAACGGTTGCCGACCGCGTGGTTTTCGATTTGGCGGGCAATGTCATGGAATCACCTGATTAGCCACAAAGTTCAGCTAAGCGAAATCTCCCTCCCCTTCAAGGGGAGGGCCGGGGTGGGGATGGGGAATTTCGGCGTGTTGGTAGTATCTG
>JAYTDE010000138.1:0-7848 GCA_043736195.1 Burkholderiales bacterium
GCGGTGACCAGCGCCACCCAGATCAGCATGATCCACGGGTTGAGGAATAGCGTAGCCAGGGCGGCGCCGCCGGCGATCAGCAACACCTCGCGTGGCGCCATGCGACGACTGCCCGCCACCAAAGGCTGCCACAGCAGGAAAGCCCCAAGGTGTGCGAAAAACAGCGGTTGGCGCCAGCTGGCATCGAGATGCGCGCTTTCGCCGGCAAACAGCAACGCGATTGCCAGCACCAGCAGCAGGTCGCGCGAACGCTTGAGCTTGAGAATCATGGTCGGCGCATAATAAAGCTTGCCGCCGCAACGCCTTCTCGACTCTTCTTGCCGCTCCGCTTCATGCACGCCAACCGGGCGCTTCCGCCGTGACACCACGTAGACCTCAAGCCCCAAGCGCCACACAACGGCACGCCGAGCGGGCGATGCTTGTACGCGCGATCGCCACTCTGGGCCGCTTCACCTTGATCGAGGCGATCCACAGTCGCGTTGCCTTGGCCGCGCTGATTGTAATTCTGGTGGGTGCGGGCATAGGTCAGTTCACCAACATGCTTGCGCTCACCGATTCGAGCGGCATCCAGGCCGCGACCCTGGCCGCGCTGTATCGCATGGCGGCGGTGTTTCTGCTGTGCAGCTTCACCATCGCCTCGGTGGTGCGCGAGCACCACGACAAGAGTCTTGAACTGATCTTCTCGCTGCCTTTGCCGCGCGCAGGCTACCTGCTGGGAAAGTGGCTGGGTTGCACCCTGGCAGCGGTGGTTCTGGCGGCGCTATTCGCGCTGCCATTGGGCTTTTCCGCACCCTGGCCGGCGTTGGCCGCGTGGGCCGTGTCACTGGCGCTGGAACTGACGCTGATGACCAGCGCCAGCCTCTTGTGCGCACTGACCTTTGCCCATGTGGTGGGCAGTCTCACCGCCACCGCCGCGTTTTATGCCCTGGCACGCGCGATGGGCGCGTTGCTGGCGATCGGGTCTGGCAGCGTTGCGCCGCTTGAATCGGCGGGCTTTCAGACGGCAAGCTGGATTCTGCATGTGATCGCGACGCTGTTGCCGCGGCTTGACCTGTTCACCCGCACGGCGTGGCTCACCGGCGATGCCCCGCCTTTCGCAGACCTCGGCCTGATCGCGCTACAAAGCCTGGTCTATACCGCGCTGCTGCTGGCTGCGGGCTTCATCGACCTGATGCGCAAGAATGTTTGACTGGGCCCGCCACTGGCGTGACGAGCGCCCGCTGGCGCGCGTGCCCGGCCCCGGCTGGCTGGTGTTGGCGCTGGCGCTGGCGGCGCAGATCGGCTTCTCGACGGTAACCCCGCGCGGCGCGCCGAGCGCGGCCGACCTGACGCCGCCACCGTCTGTTGCCGCTGTCATCGTCGCAAGCCTGGGCGACCCGTTACCGGCGGCGAAGATCATGAATCTGCTGTTGCAGGCACATGACAACCAGCCCGGACTTTCGATTCCGTTCGCCCAACTCGACTACCTGATGGTGATGCGCTGGCTGGATCGCATCATCGAACTCGACCCACGCGGACCCTACCCGCTGCTGGCTGCCAGCCGGCTCTATGCGGAGGTGCCCGACGCGGCGCGCCAGCGCCTGATGCTCGATTTCGTGCAGCGCCAGTTTCGCGCCGACCCGAACCGCCGTTGGGCCGCACTGGCGCATGCCGCCTATGTCGCCAGACACCGCCTGAAAGACCTGGCACTGGCGCGCGAGTATGCGCAAAGCCTGCGCCTGTACGCGACAAGCCCGACCGTTCCTGCCTGGGCTAAGCAAATGGAGATTCTGCTCCTGGCCGACATGAACGAACTGGCGAGTGCGCGCGTGCTGCTGGGCGCGCTGCTGGATAGCGGGCAGGTCACGGACCCTGCGGAGTTTCGCTTTCTCGCCTCGCGATTAAACGAGATCAACAACGGCAAACCATGAGTACGGAACTGTGTCGAAGTGACGATTTTTCGACATGATGTGTCCGAAAACCGGCGCCAGTTACTGCCTGAACAGGCCATCACGCCTGTTGCCGGTGCTTCAGAGCGAAAAACGCAGGCTTGGCGCAACAAAAGCGGCATTCCCCGCGCTGGCATAAGCCTTGCAGGAGATTCAGTTCTAATGAGCCACACCAAAAAACCAAGCCACACAATCAGCGGAGGCAGCATGCGCAAGCAACAAGGTTTTACATTGGTCGAGATTGCAATCGTACTGGTCATCATCGGCCTGCTTCTTGGCGGCATTTTGCGCGGTCAGGAGCTGATTCAAGGGGCGCGGGTGCGCAACGTGATCGATCAGCAAAACGGCGTGCGGGCAGCCTACTTCGCGTTTCAGGACCGCTTCAGGCTGGTGCCTGGTGATATCGGCACCGCGCAGATTGCGCTGGTGGGCAATGGTGTGCTCGCCTCAACCGATGGTGCAGCGGGTGGCAACGGGCAGATTGCGTTGAACGACTCCTCGAGCGCGTTCCAGAACCTCACCGCGACGGGCTTCCTTTCATGCTCCACCTGCACCGTGGGGCAGGTCGCGTCGAGCTCCGCCAATAGCCCGACCAACGTGTATGGCGGGGTATTGCAGTTGGTCACCGACAACGTGTTGGCGAGTTTCAGCGGCGCCGCGTTCGCGATTACCCTTCCCGCGGCGCGCACGAATGTGAAAACCGGTAACCAGATTCCTTCAAACGTGATGGCCGAGATCGACACCAAGATGGATGACGGCAACCCGTACACCGGCAATTTCAGGTTCAGTACCTGGGCACCTGCCGGCGCTACGCCGGTAGCGCAGGGCAACTGCGCGGCAGCGCCCGCTGTCGGCCCGCCGGTTTCCAGCCCGTGGAACAACGGTCAGACGGCGGCGCCCGGTGGCACCATTGGCGGCAACTGCGGCGGCGGTACCATCATTAACTAATGTTGACTTCGAACCTGAGACTGCAAACGCTGTCCAAACGATGTCGATAGTTTTTACACTTGAGCGGGCAGCAGAGTTACCCCCCGCGACAACCAATTGATTTAAAATCATATTTCTGGGTGAGCACGATTCTTGCTTTTTGTCTTTGTTATTGAGTAGCGGGAATCTCCTGAAAGGTTTTAAGTAATGAAGTCAGCCCTGAAAGTGTTTGTCGCGTCTTTGGCTTTTGCAGCCGCATCGGCCCATGCCGTAGTCGGCCCTTCGCCTTATTACGATTTCACCAGTTTCAGCAGCGCAACGCTTGGTGGACTCGGCGGCACCGAGTTTAACTTTGACAGCTTCAACCCGGGCGGCGGCGGTACGCAATCCTATTTCGGCGACCCGGTTGCAGTGGCTGGGTCTGGCGTGTCCTTTACCGCCAACGAAAGCATCATTGCGGATATTGGCTCTTTCGGCAATCCGACCGTAATCTATACCGCCAAGACCGGCATTCCTCCGAATACCATTACTGCGACCTTGACCGGTGCAACGGCAATCGGCTTCTATTACGGCTCTTACAACCATGCGAGCTCTCCCCTCACGGCAATTGTGACGTCGAGCGGGATTGACTCTCTTCCCTTTGCCCTGACGCTGCCTGCTGTCACCAATACGTACAACTTTGTTGGATTTACGTCCACAGAGACAATTACCAAGGTTATGTTCACCCAGGACGTGAACGACAATGCCCTGGATATCCAGCGCTTCTACGTCGGCACGATCGCAGCGATACCCGAGCCCTCGGCAGCCCTGATGTTCGGCGTTGGTTTGGCGTTACTGGGAGCGATTGGCAGACGCAGGCGCGCATAGTTTCGGGGCGCAAGCCCACGCGAGAACGGCCCTGCATCGCAGGGCTTTCTTGTTTTTGGGCGCCAGAGGCTAGCAACTACCCCTGCAACAGGCGCGTCTCTCCGAGCGCGACCTGTTCCGGTGTGCCCCTGAGTACCAGCACATCGCCCGACTGCAGTTGCAACTCCGGGCCTGGCGGCGGGCTTGCCTGCCCTGGCCGGCGCACGGTCACCACCTCCGAGCCGAGAGCGTCAAGCGTGATCTCGCCAAGCGTCTTGCCGATGGCCGCCGCCCCAGGCTCGAGCGTCACCGAATGCAGCCGCACATGCTGACGCTCACTCAAATCCTCCGATTCGTCGCTCGACCCATGGAAAAAGCCGCGCAGCATGCCGTAGCGCGAGTCGCGCACGGTAGCCACACGCCGCACCACGCGCGAGATCGGCACGCCAGAGAGCAGCAGGGCGTGGGAGGCCAGCATCAGGCTGGATTCGAAAGCTTCGGGCACCACCGCGGCGGCACCAGCCGCATGCAGGCGGTCCATTTCGGTATCGTCCTTGACGCGCACAATCACCGGCAAGCCCGGCCGCACCGCGTTGACGTGATGCAGGATTTTCAACGCCGCCGGTGTATCGGCGTAGGAGATGACCACCGACTGCGCGCGCGCCAGCCCGGCGGCCATCAGCGACTCGCGGCGGCTGGCGTCGGCGTAGACCACCGAATCGCCGCCGGCGGCGGCCTCGCGAATGCGTTCGGGGTCGAGGTCGAGTGCCATATAGTCGATGCCTTCGGCGGCCAAAAGCCTGGCAAGCGCCTGGCCGTTGCGCCCGTAACCGCAGATGATCACGTGCTTTTTGGTCTTGATGGTGCGCGACGCAAGCTGCGTGAGCTGCAAGGATTTCAGCATCCATTCGTCGCGTGCGAAGCGCATCGCGATGCGGTCGCTGTAGGCAATCAGGAAGGGGGCGGCAATCATCGACAGCAGCATCGCCGCCAGAATCGCGTCCATCAGTTTCTCGTCGACCAGTTTCAGGCCGCCGGCTTGCGCCAGCAGGACGAAACCGAATTCGCCTGCCTGCGCCAGCGCCAGGCCGGTACGAATCGCGGTCCCTGCAGGACGTTTGTAGACCCGGCTCAAGCCGGCGACGACCGCGAATTTGGCGATTACCGGCACGGTCGCCAGGAACAGCACCAGGCCGGGTTGCGCGATCACCGAGCGCACATCCAGCAACATGCCGATGGTGACGAAGAAAAGTCCCAGCAGCACGTCGCGGAATGGCTTGATGTCCTCTTCGACCTGATGCCGGTACTCGGTTTCCGAGATCAGCATGCCAGCCACGAATGCGCCCAGCGCCAGCGACAAGCCGGCATGCTCGGTGATGTACGCCAGGCCCAGCGTCATCAAGAGCAGGTTGAGCACGAATAGCTCGGTTGACCGGCGGCGCGCCACCACGTTGAGCCAGGCGCGCACCAGTTTGCGCCCGGCAAACAGCAAAATCGCCAGCACAAGGCAAGCCTTGGCAAGCGCCACGCCCAGGGCCATGGCAATGTTTTCTGGATCGCTTGCCAGGGCCGGCACCACCACCAGGAAAGGCACGACCGCCAGGTCCTGGAACAAAAGGACGCTCATCACGTCGCGGCCGTGCGGGGTTTCGAGTTCGCCACGCTCGCCCAAAAGCTTGACCAGGATCGCGGTCGACGACATGGCCAGCGCTCCACCCAATGCCACGCCAGCCTGCCAGCCAAAGCCGAACAGCACGGCTGCGGCCACACCCATAACGGTTGTGACCGCAACTTGTGCCAGCCCCAGGCCAAACACCACCGCGCGCATCGCCATAAGCTTGGGCAGGTTGAATTCCAGGCCGATGGAGAACATCAGGAAAACCACGCCGAATTCAGCCAGGTAGCGATTTTCAGCGGTGTTGGGCACAAATCCCAGCGCGTTAGGCCCGATTACGATGCCAGCCAGCAAGTAACCGAGCAAGGGCGGCAAGTGAAACTTGCGCGCCAGCGCGACCACCCCGACCGAGGCTGCCAGGAAAATCAGGACGATTTCGAGCGTATTGGGCATGTATCAGGCGGATCGGCTACCGACAAGCGCACCGAGGCGCCAGGCGGTCATTGGGTTGCCGCTAGCGCCACGGAAACACACTTTTTCAAGCTTTGTCTGCAATCTTGATGCCAATTTTCGACCTTGTGCGGGCTGTTTGCTATACTCGAATGCATGATAGCTGCTGCAACTGCGATACCGATAGCCAAAATCGCGCCGATGCGATTAACCGGCGCGCAAACTTTGGGCCTTGCACGCGAAGTGCTTGAAATCGAGGCCGCCGCGGTAGCCACGCTTGGCCAGCGCATTGATGCAAGCTTCGCCCATGCAATCGACCTTTTGATCGCTTGCAAAGGCCGGGTTGTGGTGTCCGGCATCGGCAAATCCGGCCACATTGCGCGCAAGGTGGCGGCGACCTTCGCCTCGACCGGAACGGCCGCTTTTTTCGTGCATCCGGCCGAAGCCAGCCACGGCGACCTGGGCATGATTTCGGCGGACGACGTGTTGGTCGCATTTTCGAATTCCGGGGAAACCAGCGAATTGCTGACCATCCTGCCGCTGGTCAAGCGCCTGGGCGCGAAGGTGATCGCGGTCGCCGGCAACCCTGATTCGACCCTGGGCCGCCTGGCCGACGCCACGCTTGACACCAGTGTAGCCAAGGAAGCCTGCCCGATGAACCTGGCGCCGACGGCCAGCACCACTGCGCAGTTGGCGATGGGCGATGCGCTGGCGGTTGCCCTGCTGCACGCCAAAGGCATTGGCCCCAACGATTTTGCCCGCGCGCATCCGGGCGGATCGCTCGGCCAAAAGCTTCTGACCCGTGTGCGCGACGTGATGCGCACAGGCGACGCGGTGCCGACGGTGCCGCTCGAGGCCACGCTGGCCCAAGCGATCCTCGAAGTAAGCGCCAAGCGCATGGGCATGACCGCTGTCGTCGACCGCGAGTTGCGCATCGTCGGCATGTTCACCGATGGCGACCTGCGCCGTGCGCTTGCGCGGATCAGCGATTTGCGCGCGACCGGGGTGGCGGAAGTCATGACCAAAGCACCGCGCACCATCGACGCCGACGCGCTGGCGGCCGAAGCGGTGCACTTGATGGAATCGAACCGCATCAGCCAGCTTTTGATCGGAGACGCCCAGGGACACTTGATAGGCGCCCTCAACATGCATGACCTGTTTCAATCCAAGGTTGTCTGATGATCGCCCGATGCTGACCCCGGATGGCTCACTGCGCGTAGCCGCGCTCAAGCTGATGGCCTTCGATGTCGACGGCATCCTGACCGACGGTCGCCTTTGGTATGCGGACGACGGCGGCGAATACAAGGCCTTCAACGCGCGTGATGGCCACGGCATCAAGATGCTGCGTGACGCGGGATTCAAGCTCGCGATCATCACCAGCCGGCGCTCGCCGATCGTCGAGCGCCGCGCGCGCGAGCTCGGCGTGCATTACTGCTTTCAGGGCGTCGAGGCCAAGCTGCCCGCCTTCAACGACCTGCTGGCCGAATTGCATCTGGATGCCGCCCAGGCGGGCTATATGGGTGACGATCTGCTTGATCTACCCGTGCTGATCCGCGCCGGATTCGCAGCCACCGTACCGGAGGCACCGGCGCCTTTGCTGGCGCGCGCGCATTACATCACCAGCCTGCCCGGCGGCGGCGGCGCGGTACGTGAAGTCTGCGAATTGATTCTCGAGCAACAGGGACTGCTCACCGGCATGATCGCGGAGTATCTGGCATGAGAGTTCTGCCGCGCGGCGGCCTGGGCGCCGTATTTCCGCTGGTGATGATGCTGCTGCTGGCGATGCTGACCCTGTGGCTGGCGCGCACCAGCGGGCTGGCCGGCCAGGAGGGGGCGGCGCTCGAAAACATCGAGCCGGACTACATCGTCGAGAAGTTCACGCTGATCCGCTTGTCGGACACCGGGCAGCCGCGCTACGCCCTGTCCGCCGACAAAATGATTCATATGCCGGCCGACGATACCTCTTTGCTGACCAAGCCAGCCCTGCGCCAGATTCAGGTCGGCCAGCCCGAGGTGCGCATCAGCGCCGACCGCGGCGTTATAACCAGTGGCGGCGAGGTGGCGCATCTGCGCGACAACGTC
>JAYTDE010000139.1:0-5476 GCA_043736195.1 Burkholderiales bacterium
CAAACCCCTCATGAAAGTGCATGCGGGCGAACAGCCGCCGCTGGCCGAGATCGTCATGCCGTATGCCGAATACACCGATGAGGATATCGCCCAGCGCCATCTCTACGTCGAGGCCTCGCGCGGCTGCCCGTTCAAGTGCGAATTCTGCCTGTCCGCACTCGACAAGACCGCCTGGCCCTTCGACCTGCCTGCGTTCCTCGCGCAAATGGCGGGTCTTTACGAGCGTGGGTCACGCCAGTTCAAGTTTGTCGATCGCACCTTCAACCTGAATGTGAAGACGGGCCTGGCCATCCTCGACTTTTTCATCGAGCGTATCGAAGCGCGCCCCGACGACCCCTGCTTCGTGCATTTCGAGGTGGTGCCCGATCATCTGCCCGATGCGCTCAAGGCCGGCATCAAGCGCTTTCCGCCCGGCGCCCTGCAATTCGAGATCGGCATCCAGAGCTTCAACCCGGACGTGCAGAAGCGCGTCTCGCGCAAGCAGGACAATGCGAAGGCGGAAGCCAACATTCGCTGGCTGCGCGAGGAATCCAACGCCCACCTGCATGTCGACCTGATCGCCGGCCTGCCGGGCGAAACGCTGGAAAGCTTCGGCGCCGGCTTCGACCGTCTGCATGCGATGAATCCGCATGAGATCCAGTTCGGCATCCTGAAACGCCTGCGCGGCACGCCGATCATCCGCCATACCGATGCGCACCAGATGCGCTACAACCCGGACCCGCCGTACAACATACTGGCTACCGACGAACTCGATTTCGCCACCCTGCAACGGCTGTCGCGCTTCGCGCGCTACTGGGACATGGTGGCCAATTCGGGGCGTTTTCGCGACACGCTGCCGGCGCTGCTGGGGCACGCCAAGCCGGCTTCCGCGTTCGCCAGTTTCCTCGGGTTCAGTGACTGGTTGTACCTGCGAACGGGCCAGACCCATCAACTGGCGATGGAACGCCTGTTCGAACTGGTGCATGCGTATTTGACCGAGGCGTGCGCGTTGACGGCGCAGGATGTTGCAGTGACGTTGCTTGCCGACTATGCACGCACCGGCGGCAAAGGGCGCCTTGGCTTCCAGCCTGCCGGAAGGGCCGAATCGGGACCCAAACGCGCGGCCGGCCATGCCGCCGACAATGCGCCGCCGCGCCAATCGCGGCATTTGCCGGCCTAAAGCGATGAGTATGCGCCGGTTGCCCCGGCTGGATGAAGCCCAAGCATCCCGATGACATGCGACTGACTCCTTCACCGCTGTAGAATGTTCTCATGCAGCGTCCGGGAATTGCTCAAATTCGTGCGCTGGTGCGCTCGCTCAATTACGTCGTTACCACCCACGCTTCTGATGAACTTGACGATGACAAGCTCTCCATCCTCGACCTCGAAAACGTCGTCCTCACCGGCAGCATCACCGCGCGCCAGCGCGACGTTGAAACGCGCGAAGTCAAGTGCGTCATCCAAGGTGTCACGCTTGCCGATAGTGCCGCGGAAACCATCGTCAAAGTCGGTCACGGCGGCAAGCTCGTTTTCATCACCGTCTATGCGCTCTGACGAACCCTGCGTGCATTGCGCCAGCACTGGCCTCACGCTGCGTTCTGTTACGCGCAGTTTTGGCGAAGGGCGGGATCTGCTGGTGATCGAGGGCATTCCCCTGATTTCGTGCCCGCATTGCGGTGAATCCTGGTTTACCGCACAAACCATGCACGAGATTGAGCGTATCAAGCGCCTGCGCAAGTCGGTCGCGGTTAAACGCACTGTGCCGGTTGCGATGTTTCTTGCGCCGGCCTAAAGTGGTGAATCGCGCCGGTTGACCCCGGCTGGATGAAGCCCAAGCATCCTGAATCGCCCCGCTTTTCGTGGAAGCTGAATGGTTGCCAAAGGTGGATCACTCATGACCACTACGATCGGCGTACCCGGCTTCACGCTGGCTGCGAATAGCCAAGACGAAAGCGATGTCAATCTCCGCCACGTAGCGGTATAAGGCTAGGGTGCCGTTGGATCGACGGCCGATGACCAGTTCCCGTTTTCCATTGTTGACCGGTCGTCCGATCAAGGGGTTTTGTTCCAGCACATCCAGCGCCGCAATGATTTCCGCTATCCGTTGTGCAGCGCTATCTGCCTGGGTGGTGGCCAGGTGATCGAAAATACGGTCAAAATCTTCGGCGAGCCCGGCGGCAAGTTCTATCTGGGCCACGTTAGCGCGCCAACTTTCGCGCACTAGGGGGCTTTGCGCCACCCCCGGCAACACGAGCCTCCAGATACTTTCGCATATCTGCCCATGGGATCGTTTTCCCGGACGACACGATTTCCGCGTAGCGCCCTTCCGCCACCGAGTCAAAGTCGGCACGTTGCTCGGCCTGTTGGGTCTTTTCCGCAATCGCTTCGAGGATGAATCCGTGTGCCGTGGTGCCCGCACGCTTGGCTGCATCGGCTACCCGCGCCCTTAAATCGTCTGGCAAACGAATGGTGGTCGTGGACATGTCGGCGATTCCTTGTAGATACCCGGCTGTTAATGTAGCACATTGGTGCTACATACACGCAGGGGAGTTAGCGGTGCGATGCATCAAGGCACCGCTGTTGGCGCCAGTTGATTGTTGACCACCGCGGCCGACGCAAAATTGACCAACATCCGGCATGATCTCTGGCTCTCCAGATGGGGCAGACACCCTGGTCGATTTTCTGCCGGCGTCAACAACCGTGCTTATTACGCGCAGGTTGGTAACCAGGTGGTATTGCTTACCTGTGGCAGCGACAAGAAGTCGCAGAACAGGGATACTGATCGAGCGCTTGGATTTTTTAAAGACTGGGGGAAGCGAAATGGCTAGCGCACACCGGACTCACGATGAAGCGACGGTTGAAATGTTCCGCCGCGATCCGGAGCTTGCGGCTGAGTATCTGAACTCCGTACTGGCCGATGGCGATGAAACCGATCTAATGCTGGCGTTACGCAGTCTCAGCAAGGCGTTTGGCGGCGTTCAAGAGATAGCCCGTCAGACCGAGTTGAATGCGCATACGCTCTACCGCACACTCTCCCTGCAGGGGAATCCTGAATTGAAAACGCTTTCTGCGATTCTCAAGGTCATGGGGATGCGATTGGCCGTTCAGCCGATTCAGCGGGAGCATGTTTGAGAAAACGCTGAATCAGTCCCTGGAATGCGATCTTTAATCGCACGGGCTTTCTTGGAAGCTGATTGGTTTAAGTTGAGACCTCGAAATTGGGGTTCTTGGCGAGTTGCCTGCAGCATGTCGCCGCCGATTGAATTTTGTCCCGCGTCCGGCATGGTCTCTTGCTCGCAAGAGGGCGCAAAAGCCCTGGTCAGTCCTTACTTGAAGCTATTTCGGTTTGCTGATCCGTTTTCGATCGGCGCCAACACTTTCCTGCTGAGAGCGTCCGCCGCAGACTTGCTGCCCGCCGTCGACTTATGAAATAGCTGGCGGAGGCGGCAATGGCGGATTCTCCGTGAATGACAGCTTCCGATCTAACATCGGACGGATGACGCCAAAATCGCGCCGGGCCGTAGTCGACCCAAACCGGCCATTCGCCCGGCGGCGTCGATTGCTTGCTACGTGCTCCAAAGCTGTCAGTCCCGGCTGGCGCCGGGCTCTATTCACCGCGCCCCGATGGCGGACTGTAAAGTTTTCCGACAGCCTGCCGGCAGAATCCCCAGCCAAAGGACTTCGGCGGCACCCGGCCACTACCGGCCGGTCGCGATGGCTAGTCCATTTGATTGGCAAACTGAGCCAGTTGGTGGTGATCTGTAATCTGACATATTGCATTATGTAATTTCTTGAATTACACTTTAACGCATGATCAAGAGCTTCCGGCACAAAGGCCTCGAGCGTTTCTTTCGCAAGAACGATCCCCGTGGTGTCCAAGCGCAGCATGGCAGTCGCGTTGGGCGAATTCTCGGTCTTCTAGACGAAGCGAGCAGTCCCGGGCAGTTAAGCATTCCGGGCATGTTCCTTCATCCGCTGAAGGGTGAACGGAAGGGCGAATGGGCAATGACAGTGTCAGGCAATTGGCGTATCACGTTTCGCTTTGACGGCGAAGACGTGATCGTAGTCAACCTGGAGGATTATCACTGATGGCTAAGTCTCTACGAGATCCTAACCGGCGCCCGACGCACCCCGGCGCCATCTTGCGGGAGGACGTACTGCCACACCTTCGCATGACGCAAAAGGATTTTGCCGATCACCTCGGCGTCTCCCGGCTGACTGTGTCCGAAGTGATTCATGAGAAGCGCCCTGTGACGCCGGACATGGCCATGCGTCTAGGCCGACTTCTGGGGAACGGTCCCGAAATCTGGCTACGCATGCAGCAGACTCTCGATCTATGGGAGCTTGAGCAGCGCGGCAGCTACAACCATATTGAGGCGCTGAAGGCCGCATGAGTGTAAAACGCCCCCACGGCTCGGTCGCTGAACGGCCATCAGCGGGCCTTGGCCGTTACATTTCGTTTTGAGGATTGATTGCGCGCCCGCACAGGCTTTGGGCTTAGAACTCGGCGGTCTGCCACCCTTACCGTGATTTAGTAAAACGGTACGCGTTTGGGGAGACCCATGAACAATCGCTGCAAACTCGTCATCGCTGTTGGCGCGAACGCAACTGCGGCGCCGCTATGCTCTTTTGCTCAACCGCAGTTGACGATTTTGAAGAGTGTCGGGTCCGCCGTAGCGCGACTCCTTGCGAGGAGAAAGCGCAGAAGAGAAAGTCGGGCACCGCGCCAGGCTCATACTTTGCTGGAAGAGACTGTGTAAGATCATGCGCTCGCTGAAGGCAGAGTCGGCCGGTCCCGTTGCTTTCCCTGCCATCTTCAGACCCGCGGTGATCGGATGAACAGGCGAGACATCGGCGGCTGGGGCGCACAGTTGGCAAGATGATCGAACAAGGAGCGGCATTGCAACGCAGACGGATACTCGGGCTTGCGGCAAACGGCCTTGCAGCGTTCTCGCTGCCAGTGCTTGCACAAACCGAGCGCCGGGCGCGGCGGATTGGTTTTCTCGCTCTCGCAAGCGCCCAGACTAGCGCGCCCTATCTCGCCGCATTTCGCGCAGGCATGCTGGAGCTGCGCTGGGTCGAAGGGCGCGACTACGCGATCGATGCCCGCTACGCCAACGGCGTCGCACAGGCCTTGCCAGCTCTGGCCGACGAACTGACCGCAACCCGGCCGGATCTGCTGTTGACGCCCGCGGACGGAACTGTTCGCCTGCTCGCACAAAGGACCAAATCGATACCGATCGTTTTCGCGATTGCCGCGGATCCGGTCGGAAACGGGCTCGCGGCGAGCCTGCGACGGCCCGGCGGGAATTCGACCGGCTTGACGGTCCTTTCGACAGAACTCTCGGCTAAACGACTGCAACTGCTTAAAGAGGCGTTTCCCCGTGTTGTGCACGTCGGCCTGTTGTTTGAGCCGGACGATGTGGGCAGCGCTTCGCAGGCGAAGGAAATCGAGGGTGTAGCGCCGCGCCTGGGGATGCGCGTTACCGCGCACGAG
>JAYTDE010000140.1:0-4115 GCA_043736195.1 Burkholderiales bacterium
TCATCGTGCGTGATGTTCTCGAAGCGGCGCGCGCAGCCGGCCGGGATCGAAACGGTGTCGAGCGGCCCGGCCTCGATCGCTTCGAGGTCGGCGCCTTCATTCCACTCGATGCGCCAGCGGCCCGACATCACCACGAAGGTTTCGTTGGTGTCGTGGTTGTGCATGGCCACACCCTTGCCGGGCCGGGTGGCAACGAAGCCTAAATTGAACCCTTCGGAAATCTTGATCGCCGCGTTGGCTGAAGCACTCTTGCCGACCGGCGAATTGACGCCGCCTACGCCGGCCGATTCGGGCGTCTGAAAGCCGATCACGTTGTAGACGGTCTTCTGGCATTCGGGCAGCGCCGAATCCTGCAGGCCGTCGCTGAAACCTTTCAAATCCTTGAAACGCGCAACGCGCTTGTGCATTTCGGCGCGCGACCATACCTTGAGGGGAGGAATCATGAGTGAGGTCCTTGTGAATAGGGCGGAGCGGTGATACTACCGAATCAGACTCGCCGAGCGCTGGCAACGCCGCGCTCAAACCACGCGCCGCCTGCAATCCCGCACGATCTCGCGCGCCGCATTCAAGCCAGGCGCCCCGGTCACACCGCCACCGGGATGCGCACCCGATCCGCACAGGTACAGCCCCTTGATCGGCGTGCGGTAGTCGGCGTAGCCAAGCGTTGGCCGACTGGAAAACAATTGCTCCAGCGACAAGCGGCCATGAAAAATGTCGCCGTCGGTCAGGCCGAAGGTGCGTTCGAGGTCCAGCGGCGTCAGTACCTGGCGGGCGATCACGCTTTTCCTGAAATTCGGCGCGAAACGGGTCACGGTATCGATCGCCAGGTCCGCCGCCGCTTGGCGCTCGTCGTCCCACCCTCGGCCGTCGGGCAAGTGCGGTGCGAAGTACTGGCAGAAGAGGCTGGCCACGTGCTGCCCGGGCGGCGCCAGGGTTTCATCCAACGTGCTCGGAATCAACACCTCCACCACTGGTGAGCGTGACATACCGGTGGCGCGGGCATCGTTGTGGGCACGCTCCATGTAATCGAGCGATGGCGCCAGGATGATGCCGGCGCCGTGATGCGACTGCTGCCGGACGCCCTGGCCGCAAAAATCCGGCAGTTCGCTGAGCGCCACGTTCATGCGCAGCGCCCCGGACCCGGTCTTGAAGCGCTCGATCCGTCCACGTACTTCGGCATCGAGATGTTGCGCTTCGACAAGTTTCAGGTACAAGAGCTTGGGGCCGACGTTCGCCACCACCAGCCGAGCCTCGATCTCATCGCCATTGGCCAGCACCACGCCACGGGCGCGGCCGTCGCGCACCTTGACTTGCGCGACCGCCGTGTCGGTGCTGATTTCCACTCCGAGCCGCAACGCCTCCTGCGCCATGGCCTGGGTGATCGCGCCCATGCCGCCAATCGCATGGCCCCAGGCGCCCTTCCTGCCGTTGACCTCGCCAAAGCAGTGATGCAACTGCACATAGCCTGAACCCGGAGCGTACGGCCCGGCATAGGCGCCGACGATCGAATCGAAACCCAGCACCGCCTTGATCGGCGCGGACTCGAACCAGTCGTCGAGAATCTCGCCGGCACTGCGGCCAAACAATTCGATCAGGTCGCGCTGCGCCGCCACCGGCAAGCCCTTCAGGCGCAGCGCCGTCTTCAACGTGTCGATGATGCCGCCAATGCCGCGATTCGGATCAGGCGGCGTTACCAGGATGAATTCGCGCAGGGTATCGGCCAGGCGCTGGAGCATGGCGTAATAGTCCGGCAGGCGCCTGGCATCGCTGTGCGAGAAACGCCGCACCTCGGCGACGCTGTCCTCCACACTGGGGCCGATGCGCAAGGCGTCGCCGTTTTCCAGCGGCAACAGGTTGGACATTGGCCGGAACACCACCTTCAGGCCATGCTCGGCCAGCCGCAGGTCGGACACCACCTGCGGGTTGAGCAGGCTCACCGTATAGCTGGCAACCGAATTGCGAAAGCCGGGGTGGAACTCCTCGGTCACGGCCGCGCCACCGACGATGTGACGCGCTTCGAGCAGCCGCACCTTGAGGCCGGCTCGGGCCAGGTAGCAGGCGGCGGTCAGGCCGTTGTGTCCGGCGCCGATGATCAGTGCGTCAGGTTTTTGCATCGGCGCAAGGTTAGCAGGAGCTTCCGCGTCAATTACGGGGGCTCAAGGGAGCGTCGTCGGTGCCCGCCTCCACCAGCGGTTCGGGGTGCGCCTTGTCGCGCGACACGTCCTCCTGCGGCTCGATCGCGGTGTCGGCCACCACCACATCGGGCGCCAGAAACCCGCCTGACTGGTGGCGCCACAACTTGGCGTAATGCCCGTCCAACCGCAGCAATTCCTCATGCGAGCCCTGCTCGACAATCCGTCCCGCATCGAGCACGATCAGGCGGTCCATGCGCGCGATGGTCGAGAGCCGGTGCGCGATGGCGATCACGGTCTTGCCCTGCATCAGGCCGTGCAACTGCTCCTGGATCGCGATTTCCACTTCGCTGTCGAGCGCGGAGGTGGCTTCGTCGAGCACCAGGATCGGCGCGTCCTTGAGCACCACGCGGGCGATCGCAACCCGCTGGCGCTGGCCGCCGGAGAGCTTGACGCCGCGCTCGCCGACGTGCGCCTCGTAGCCGCTGCGTTCCTTCCAGTCCTGCAATCCGAGAATGAACTCGTGCGCCTGCGCGGTGCGCGCCGCGGCTTCGACCTGCCTGGCTGTCGCCGCCGGCCGGCCATAGCGGATGTTGGCGGCGATCGAGCGGTGCAACAGGGAAGTGTCCTGGGTCACCATGCCGATGGCCGCACGCAGGCTTTCCTGGGTGACCTGCGCGATGTCCTGGCCGTCGATCAGGATGCGCCCCTCATCGACCTCGTAGAAGCGCAACAGCAGGTTGACCAGGGTCGACTTGCCGGCGCCGGAGCGCCCCACCAAGCCCACGCGCTCGCCGGGCCGGATGGTGAAGCTCAAACGATTCAGCACCTGGGTGCCATCGGCGCGGCCGTAGGAAAAGCTCACATCCTCGAAGCGGATTTCGCCACGCGACACCTCCAGTTGCGACACCCCGGGCCGATCCAGCCCGCTCTGCGGCACGGCGATGGTCTGCATGCCTTCCTGCACCACGCCGATGTTCTCGAAAATCCCGGCCACCTCCCAACTGACCCAACCCGCCGCGTTGGCGATCTGCCAGGCCAGCGGCAGCGCGGTGGCGACAATGCCGGCCTCGACCACGCCCTGCGCCCACAGCCAGATGCCGATTCCCGCCGTACCGCACAGCAGAATCGCGTTCATCAGCGACAGGCAGAACATGAACTGCGAGATCAGCTTCATGTGGGCGCCGACCGCCGCCTGATGCTGGTCGATCACTTCACTCACATAGCTGTCTTCGTCCTTCAGGCGGGCGAACAGCTTGACGGTGAGGATGTTGGTATAACTGTCGACCACCCGCGCCATCACCAGCGAGCGCACCTCGGAACTGGCCTTGGAGAGGTCGCGCATGCGCGGCACGAAATAGCGCAGGAACCCCGCGTAGCCGACGAACCACACCACCGTCGGCAGCGCCAGGCGCCAGTCGACCAGGCCCATCAGCACCAGGGCGCTGATGCCATACACCGCGATGTACCAGACCGCGCGAATCGCCGACATCACCGACTCGCGCAAGGCCATCGCGGTTTGCATCACGCGATTGGCGATGCGACCGGCGAAGTCGTTCTGGAAAAACGGCAGACCCTGGCGGATCACATGCCAGTGGCTTTGCCAGCGGATCAGGCTGGTGACGCCGGGGATCAGCGCGTTCTGGCGGATCGCCACATCGATCAGCAGCACCAGCGGGCGCACGATCAGCACCGCTACCAGCATGCCGCTGAGCATCGGCGCCTGCGCGACCAGCGCCGCCTGGCGGTCGCTGGCCTGCATCAGCGACACCAGGGCGCCGATGAACAGCGGGATCAGGGTGTCGATCAGGGCTACCGACAGGCTGGTGACGAACATCGCCGCATACCAGCCGCGGGTTTGGCGGACGAAGTGCCAGTAGAACGCCAGCAGGCCTTCAGGCGGCGCTCCCGGCCCGGTGGTGGCGGTGCCTTGCACGCGCGATTGCAGATACTTGAACATGCCTGCAAGCGTAGCAGGTGCGG
>JAYTDE010000141.1:0-2549 GCA_043736195.1 Burkholderiales bacterium
CTACGACGACTGGGTTCTCAAAGATCTCAACAATGCGAAACTGGGTTCGATCGCGACATATACTCAACGGGTGCCGCAGTTTGCCGCCTTGCTGGCGGCCAACGGTGGCGATCTCGGGCGATTCTATGCCGCTGTCGCCGCGCTGGCCGCCTTGCCCAAGGCCGAACGCGAACGGCGTCTCGATCAGTTGAGCCCACTGGCCAAGGAGGAGTGAACGATGAAGAAATTTTTGCTGGCCGCGGCGCTGCTGCTGCCGTTTTCGACCTCTGCCCACCATGGCTGGAGCGAGTATGACGCCGAGAAAGTGCTGACCGTGGACGGCACGGTGCTCGAATCCGGTTACGACAATCCGCATACCGTGATCAAGCTCAAGGCCGGCAACAAGACCTGGGTAGCGGTGCTGGCGCCACCTTTCCGGATGGAAGCGCGCGGCCTCAAGGCCGAAGCCGTCAAGGCCGGGGTCAAGGCACGCCTGGTGGGCTACCAAAACCGCAGCAAGCCTGATGAAATGCGGGTCGAACGCATCATCATCGACGGCAAGACCACCGAACTGCGTTAAGTGGCGATGGATGTCGGGCAGGCGCTGGCAGGCTTGCCGCTGGCAGCCTGGATGCGCGGGGTCACCTGGGCTTACCCGGTGGTCGAAACCGTGCACATCATTGCCCTGGCCTGCCTGGTCGGCTCGATCGCGGTGGTCGATTTGCGGATTCTCGGCTGGTCGACGGCCTTGTCGGTGGCCGCCTTGATGCGACATGTCTTGCCGTTTTCGATCGCGGCTTTTTGTCTGGTGGTCGCGAGCGGCCTGTTGCTGTTCCTGGCGCATGCGGGTGACCTTATCGGCAATCGCGTTTTCCTGATCAAGATGTGCCTGATCGGTGTCGCAGGCATCAATGCCGCGCTGTTTCATACCGGCACTTGGGCCAGGCCTGTGACCTGGACCGATGTTGCGCCATTGCCGGCGCGCGCGCTTGCCGCCTTGTCGCTGCTGATCTGGGTGGCGGTGATCACCTGCGGGCGCTGGATTGCGTACGCATGAGTAACCACGCCACATTTGTCGCAGCGCCTCATGCGGCACACCTGACGCCGCTGCTGCAGGTGTTCGCACGTGCGCCTGTCGCCGGGGAATGCAAGACCCGCCTGATTCCGGCGCTGGGCGCTGCAGGTGCGGCGGAACTGCAGACCAGGCTCATCCGCCACACACTGCAAACCGCGATGGACTGGCGCGCCGCGCACGTCGGCGCGCGGGTCGAACTATGGTGTGCGCCAGGCGCTGATCACCCGGGCTTCGCCGAATGCGCCGCCGAGTTCGCGGTGGACCTGCGCGACCAGTCGGCAGGTGATCTCGGTGCGCGCATGTGGCTGGCGCTGATCGACGCATTGCGCGCAGGGCGACTGCCGGTGCTGATTGGCACCGATTGCCCCTGGCTCGATGCGCGAGCGATCAGCGCATTGCATCTGGCGCTGGCGCACAAGGACTGCGCATTTATCGCCGCCGATGACGGCGGCTACGTCGCCGTCGGCCTCGCGCGTGCCGTACCGGAACTGTTCGGCGGGGTCGCGTGGGGTGGTGCCAAGGTGATGGCGCAAACCCGCGAGCGTGCGCGCAAGGCAGGCGCGACGCTGGTCGTAAACGGCAGTCTGCCCGACATCGATGTGCCGCAAGACCTGAGCCGCCTGCGCGACGACCCGTCATTGGCGCACCTGTGGCAACCCACGGCGCATTGACCGGACAAACAGCCATGGTATTCGCCCGGCCGGCCCGATCCAGACGCGTACATCTGGCCTCACTCGACGCGCATATCCTCGACTGGCCGGGTGACGACCTGCCGATTCTGCTGCTGCATCCCAATCGCACCAATGCGCGGGTATGGGATTTCGTGGTCGAACATTCCAGCCTGCGCAATCGCTTCATCGCCCCGGATGCGCGCGGCCACGGGTTCTCCGCCTATCCGGCGCGAGGGTATGGCTATGCCGACTACCTGGACGACCTGCGTGCCTTGCAGGACACCCTTGGCATTGCCAAGGCGCATATCGTCGGCGCCGCCACGGGCGGCAATCTTGCACTGCTGCTGGCCTCCGAAAGCCCTGAGCGGGTGGCAAGCCTGGTGGTGGTCGATCCCGGGGTTTCGCTCGACCCGCACTTGAGTCTGCAGGTACGCGAACAGATGGTGCGCGAATTCCGCTTCCCTTCACTGGCCGAAGCCCGTGCCCGCATGCCGTTTTCGGCCCGCTGGAGCGATGCGATGAAAGACCACTATAGCCGCCATTCGTTGCGCGATGTGGGCGCTGGTGAAGTCGAATGGCGCTATTTCCCGCCTGGTGTGGTGGAAACCGAGCACCTGCTGGAGACACCGATCTGGCAGCGCATCGCGGTGCGTTGCCCCACACTGGCCATTCGCGGCGCCGGTTCGGCCGTGTTTCCGTTGGCCAACATGCAACGTCTGTGCAAACTGATTCCAGGTTCGACGAGTGCCGAGGTCGAGGCGGATCATCGGGTCAGCCAGGACAATCCATATGCGCTGGCGGCACTGATCGACCGATTCATAGGC
>JAYTDE010000142.1:0-10900 GCA_043736195.1 Burkholderiales bacterium
TCTTCCAGGTGTGAGGCTTCGCTCACATCGAGGCTCTCGTCGAGATCGCGCAGCAGCATGCGCAGCCCGCGGCGGAACAGCGTGTGGTCGTCGATCAGCAAAACTTGCAAAGTGGCGGGCCTGGAGTGGTCTGGTAGTCCGCGAGATTACGGGATACGGGGTGGACCTGTCATCTGCCGTGGTTATAAACCAAAGTTCAGGCAGCCAGGCTTGCGCGGGCCCGGCGCCGCAGCCTATGCCGATCGGCGAATTGCGCTTTGCCGCGGCACGGCCCAAGCTTTCATCCAGTGTGGCGACCGGCGCTCGGTTGCCGCGATCGTGCTGGAGAGGGGCGAAAACATGTATCGAGACGCGCGGCAAACCCCGGATGCCGAAGGCTCCGTTGAGAACCCGACACCAGCCCGTGAGGCGCCGCAGCCGCCGTCGTCCGGCACGGGATTGTCGGCGGTCAATCAGTCCAGCCTGGTGGCGCTGCTCGACGAACTATCGTTCGGCGTGGCCGTGGTCGATCCGCAGCGGCATGTCTTGTACGCGAGCAGGATCGCGCTAGCCCGGCTGCACGGGCGCGGCAGGCTGCAGGTGGTAGGCGGTGTGATCGAGGCAGCCACACGCCAGGACACCGACGTCCTGGAACAGGCGATCGAAGTGACGCGCAGCGGGCGCAGAAGCTACATCGCGCTGGGGTGGGGCAGCGGTGCCACCGATATCGCGGTTCTGCCACTGCCTTCCTGGGAAGTGCCGGCGGCGGCGCTGGTGTTCGAGAAAAGCCAGGAGGAGAGCGGGCTGGGCCTGTATTTTTTCGCGCGCGCCCACAACCTCACGCACGCCGAGGAGCGGCTCCTGACCCTCTTGTGCGAAGGCGGTGGTGTGCCCGCCGCGGCCGAACTTGCCGGCTGTACGGTCAACACGGCGCGTACCCATGTGCGCGGCCTGCTGAAAAAAACCGGCCAGCCGACCCTGCGCGCACTGGTGGGACGGGTGGGCAACCTGCCGCCGGTGGGTGCGCGGGTCTCGTCGAAGCCCGACCCGGAGTCCTGAGGGCGCCGTTCCAGCCCTATTCCTGCTCGATTCCCGCCTTCTTGATCAACGCCTCCCACTTTGGGTTGTCGCCCTTCAAACGCTGCGCCAGGGCAGGGGTGGCCAGCGGCAGCAGCGCGGTATTGAGGCTGGCGAAGCGCGCCTTCACCTCCGGCTTGGCTAGCACCGTCAACAGCGCGCTGTTCAGCGTTTGCACCGTGGCCGTCGGCGTGCCGGCCGGCGCCACAATCGCGATGATGGTCTCCAGCGACACGCCGACATTGGGAAACGCTTCTTCAAGCGTCGGCACGTTGGGCGCCGCGGGGCTTCTGGCCTGGGCGGAAATCGCGATCGAGCGCATTTTTCCCGAATTGATTTGCGCCACGCCGTTGCCGACGTCCACGATCGCCACTTTCACATGGCCACCGAGCAAGTCGGTCAGGGTTTGCGGAATGCCACGATAGGCCACCGGCACCGGGTTGACCTTGGCGGCGGTGGAGTAGAGCGAGAGCGCCAGTTGCCCGCTGGGTGAGCCGAAGCCGATGCTGACAGTGCCACCGTCGGCACGCGCGGCGCGGGTCAGGTCGTCGATCGATCGGATCGGCGAGGCCTCCGGCACCATGAACATCATCGAGGTCGAGCCGATGCCCGTGATCGGTTGAAACGAGTCCATCGGGTCGTATGACAGGGTCTTGTAAAAACTCCTGGCGACAAACATGCCCGAGGAGGCCACCAGCAAGGTGTAGCCATCGGGCTTGCTGCGGGCTACGTAGGCGGCACCCACCGTGCCCTGGGCACCGGCGCGGTTTTCCACCACCACCGATTGGCCGAGCACCTCCTGCAGGCTTAGCGCCAGGGTGCGGGTGACGGTGTCGGTGACCGACGCCGCCGGGAAAGGCGCGACCAGGGTGATCGGCCTGGAAGGAAAGTCCTGTGCCATAGCGGGCGATGTGGCAGATGTCAACAGCGCGGCGGTCAATCGGAGCAGGGTTTTGATGCGGTTCAAGGTGTCACCTCTGTAGTTGATGGGAAACGTGGAATTGTTCATGAGTCATCGTACAGCCCGTGCATCCTGGTGTGCGGCAGCCAGGCAAGCGCGGCAGGTCACGGGCTTGGGCCAGCCCCTAATTCGCGCGCGGCGCCGAAGGTGTGAGCCAACCGGTCGGCTTCGGCCTGCGGAACCCCTTCAGCCA
The DNA here is from genome assembly GCA_043736195.1 of Burkholderiales bacterium. Classification (GTDB taxonomy): domain Bacteria; phylum Pseudomonadota; class Gammaproteobacteria; order Burkholderiales; family JAEUOS01; genus JAEUOS01. Next base: position 2,211 of record JAYTDE010000142.1, read on the forward strand.
GCATCAGCGGCCGCCAGCGCTGCGCCACGATGTTCGCCGCGAGTGCGAGTTGGTCCCTTGCCTGCGCCAACTCGTAACCATAATGCTCCGTCGCCGCAGCCAACAGGTCGTTGGTGCTGATCTGCGTCACCAGGCGCGCCGGCGTCGGCACCCGGCCACGATGGCGCGGCGGAACGTAGCGATAGGCCATGGCCAGCGCCGCTGCCTGCGCGCTTGCTGCCGCGGGCACCAGGTCGAAGGCCGGCGCCAGGCGCCAGCGCTGCTGTCGCATGTCGTGGCACAGCAGGCCATGGTTCCTCGAATGATCGTCCAGGTTGCGGATCAGGGCGTTGAAGACGATGCGTCGCCACAGTTCGCGGCGCTCCGCACGATGCGCGCTCTGGCCGCCGCACCATTTCGCCATGTCGGAGGCGAGCGACACGTAACTTTTGCGCAGCGCCGATCCGCTGAAGCCGATGGTTCCATATGGCAGCGCTTCGCCGCTTGTTGGCGGCTTCTGGTCAACGCGCAGCAGCGCGTGCGCGCTGATGTAGCCGTGCCGACCGGTACCCGCGCCGGCCGGCAGCACCGCGCGGTCGAAGCGTGTGACCAGCAGGGCGGCGGTCTGCGGCAGCGACCAGACCTCCGCGGCGCAGGTGTTGACGCCGCATTCGCGCGCCAGTTTCAGCATCGCGCACTCGATATGCGGCAACCAGTGGTTGTCGCCGCGCTCAGGAAACTTCGCCAGGTACTGCACGCCGTCGCGGGTGACGGTGAGTTTCGGCTTGGTGCCACCTAAGCTGGTGCCGTTTTGTGTCGCCTCCAGCACCTGCGCCTCGATGTCGCTGGTGGCGACACGGCCGGCATTGAGTTCGGTGAGGATCGCCAGAAACTCGGCGATCGACAGAACGTGTGTGCGTTGCGGCGTCAGTTCACCCAGTGCCAGGTTGCCGACGCCGTCGGTCGGGCACAGGGTAAGCGCCTCGATCGCGCTTACCTCGCGTTCGAGGCGGCGCGCCAGCAGATGCCGGCCCCATGCATCCGGACTGGCATCGAGAAACAGCGGAAAGACCGCCTGTGGGCCGCTGATGAAAAGGGCGCGCGCTCGCAGTGGCATGTCCGGCGCCAGCGCGGGATGCGCCGCTTGCAGATAGGCGGGGGCGTATTGAAACCGCCCGCTGCCGGAAATCGGATCGTGGGTGAATGTGCCGGCCACGACAGGGTTTGCCTCGCCCGGCAACCATACGTGCACCGGCGCGGTGGTCATCACGGCGTGGACGCGTCGCCGTCGGCCAGGCCCTGCGAGGGAGAGCCGAATCCGCCCAATTTCGCGTCGTCGATATCGAGCATCCACAAGGCTCGGGCGTAGTACCCGATCTGCACCGTTGGTGCGCCGCGCTCGATGGCCACCAGCGTCGCCGGGGCCACGCCCAGCATGTCGGCAAAGACCCGTTGCGAATAGCGACGGATTTTTCTGACGACCACAATGCGGTGGCCAAGCGCCTGTAGCGAAGCGCTCACTTCAAACGGCAGCGGCGCTATTTCGAATGCTCTTACTTTCGGCATGAGATGACTTATTAATATAAAATATGTTTATGTACTAATAAGATGACTCAAGTATGAAAAAATGTCAAATATGCCAACGGCGCGCAGTCTTCGGTGTTTGCGCCGGAGGGCGACTGCTTCGTGGGCTTGCGGGTCGCGGCGAGGCTATACGGTGCGGTGCGCGCTAGAGCTTCAGCCAAACACCCCGCCATACTGCTTGCGCAACTCCGCCTTCTGCACCTTGCCGGTGCCGCCCACCGGCAGCGCGTCCAAAAACACCACGTCATCCGGTACCCACCACTTGGCCACCCGCTCGGCCAGGAAGGCGAGAATCTCTTCCTTCTCCAGGTTCTGCCCGGGTTTTTTCACGATGAACAGCAGCGGCCGCTCATCCCATTTCGGGTGTTTCACGCCGATCACCGCCGCCATCGCCACCGCCGGGTGGGCGATGGCGGTGTTTTCGAGATCGATCGAGCTGATCCATTCGCCGCCGGTCTTGATCACGTCCTTGGTGCGGTCGCGTATCTGCATCACGCCATCCGGCGCGATCACCGCGATGTCGCCGGTGGGAAACCAGCCGTCCACCAGGGGTGATGCCTCGCCCTTGAAATAGCGCGAAAGTATCCACTGGCCGCGCACCATCAGTTCGCCTTGCGAGACCCCATCGCGTGGCAGGGTGGCGCCGGTGTCGTCGACCACCTTGATCTCGATACCGAATACGCTCTTGCCCTGCCTGGCGATCAGCGCATGGCGTTCGGCGGGCGTCCATTGCGCTTTCTGCTGCGCGGTGAGCACGCCCATGGTGGCTACCGCCGTGGTCTCGGTCATGCCCCAGCCGTGGCGCACGTCGACGTCGTACTCATCGTTGAATTTGGCGATCAGCGCCAGCGGCATCGCCGAGCCGCCGGTGGCGGTGCGACGCATGGTGGTGAAGCGCAAGCCATGCTGGTCGAGGTGCGATATCAGGCCCTGCCAGATGGTCGGCACGCCCGCACTGATGGTGACGCGCTCGGATTCCATCAGCTCGTAGAGCGAGGCGCCATCGAGCTTCGGCCCGGGCAATACCAGTTTGGTGCCGGCGACCGGCGCCGCATAGGGAATGCACCAGGCGTTGATGTGGAACATCGGCACCACCGGCAGGATCGCTTCCTGCGCGGACAAGCCCAGCGCGCCCGGAATGCAGATGGTGATCGCGTTGAGCACGATGGCGCGGTGCGAATACAACGCGCCCTTGGGGTTACCGGTGGTGCCCGAGGTGTAGCACAGGGCCGCGCCGCTGCGCTCGTCGAATGAAGGCCAGGCGAACACGTCGCTCGCCGGCGCGATCAGGTCTTCGTAGCTTTGCACGTTAGCCACACCTTCAATCACCGGCGTGTGCGCCGCTTCGGCTAAGCACACCCAGGCGCGCACCTTGGGGCAATGCGCGGCGATGCCCTTGATGAGCGCTGCGAAGGTGGCATCGAACAGCAGCACCTGGTCTTCGGCATGGTTGATGATGTAGATCAGTTGCTGCGGATGCAGGCGCGGGTTGCAGGTGTGCATCACCATGCCGCCGCCGGATACCGCGTAATAGGCTTCGAGGTGGCGGTGGTTGTTCCAGGCGAGCGAGCCAACCGTGCTGCCTGGTTGCAGCCCCATGGCCACCAGCGCGTTGGCCAGTTTCTTCGCCCGTGCCGCGCACTGCGCATAGGTGTAGCGAAACAGCGGGCCGTGGGTTTCGCGCGACACCACTTCGACGTCGCCGTATTGCGCGGCGGCGTGCTCGATGATGCCGGAGAGGAGCAGCGGTGCGTCCATCATCAGGCCGGGTTGCAGCATGGGGGGAGGTCCTTTTTCGTAGCAGGATTGTCAGGCCGTTTTTGCGGCGCCTGCAATCCTAGCAGCACCTGCAATCCTAGCAGCACCTGCAATGCGCGAGGCTCGCTCAGTGATGCTTGAAGGTTGCTCCCGACAGCCGGGAATGTGACTATTGGGTGGGGCGTTCCCCGGCATCGACCTCACCTGTTTTGCCGATCATGCGTCGATGCTGCGAGATGTAAGCTTGATGCCGGGCACTTTGGCTTGCCCACCATGGTGGCTTCCCCGGAACATGGCGGCCTACTTGCCTTGACCATTGCGAGGTAAACATGAAAGTTCTCAAAGCCGGTTCAAGCGGCGCGGCAGTGCGCCAATGGCAAACCTTCCTGCGCGGGCAGGGCTTCGTGCTCACCGTCAACGGTGGCTTCGATGCCGTCACGGAAATCGCCACCCGCACCTTTCAGGCCAAACACAGACTGGGCGTCGACGGCGCGGTCGGCAACGAAACCTTCGGCCGCGCGGCCATGCTGGGGTTCGAGCTGGTGCCCTTTGTCGCCGATGCGCTGGCGGCATTCCCCGCGCTGGCGGATTTTCCGCCGCTGACCGGCAATGCCGCGCGCCAGGCCATGTTCGGCCCGCTCGGATTCATAGGCGCGCCGGTGGCCGGCAACCCCGAGGCGATCCGCATCACCAACCGCTGGGAGCGCGACAATCTGGTGAAGGTGCGGGTGCCGCAATTGGCGGGCATCAAGGGTGCGCCGCAAAGCGGGAACGTGTTCTTTCATCGCAAGGCGGCGTCGGCGCTGGTGGCGCTGTGGCAGGCCTGGGACGATGCCGGGTTGATCGAACGCACGCTCAGTTTTGGCGGCGCCTACAACCCGCGCTTCGTGCGCGGCAGTACCTCCGTGTTGAGCAACCATGCGTTCGGCACCGCGTTTGACATCAACGTGCAATGGAATCCACTGGGGGCACAGCCGGCGCTGCCGGGTCGAACGGGTTGTGTATTCGAACTGGTGCCGTTGGCGCATCGCCATGGTTTTTACTGGGGCGGGCATTTTTCTCGCCGGGATGGGATGCATTGCGAGGTGGCGCGGGTTTGATTTGCTGCGGCTGGGGCTGCGTCCCCAAGTTGGTGTGACGAAAGTTCGCGCTCGCTCCCGCTACTTGCGCACCCTCAGCCCCTTGCACATTCGATCCGCCGCAATGTCCACCACCGAACCGGGAAAGATCACCCCTTCTTCACCGGCGACCTGATTCGACAAGTAGGCTTCGCCGCCGGCATCGTAATCGGCAGTGGCCAGCAGTTTCATGCTCCATTTCGCGCAGTCGACGCGCCACTTGGTCAGGCGCCAGGCGAAACGTTCCTCGTAAATTTGCACTTGGGCTGGCGAAAAGCCGTCGCGACGGTAGGTTTCGACGATCGCCGGCTTGTGGCCGGTGCCTTCCGCCTTGGTCCAGAGATCCAGCATTGCGCCGGCCTGTCGGGCGCGGCTTATGTCATAGCTGGAAGTCGCCTGGGTAAGCGGGTTGCGGATTACGACTATCCACTCGGGTGCGGCGGCGTTGCACAAGGCGGACAGCATCAACAGCGCGCTTGCCATGCCGGCCTTGAACTGGATGATCGCGGTACAGGGGGAAAGCGGTGAAGTTCGCATATGTCGTCCCTCTCATCATCGCGTAATCGTCGATCGCGGGTTCCGCTTCCTACATTGGCTGCACACCGCATCACTGCCCACGCAAACCTGGAACCACGGATTTTCCGACGTCCTTCTGATCCTGGCCGTCGCCATCGGCGTGATACCGCGGGCCGGGTTGAAGCGGGTTTGCCAGGCAGCCACAGGCATCGCGGAATGATCGGCCTGCGCCGCGCCGCCGTCAAATCGCCTATGTGTTCGAAGCCGCCCTGACGGTTTCGCCCCAACTGGCTGGCGGCGACCAGCGCCTTGCGGCGCGCAAGTCCTGCGCGATTGGCCGATCCAGTGCATTATTGCGGAGTTGTGCCGGTAGCGACAAGTTCGCCATCGATGAAGCGAAGGGTGCAAGCCCGTGACATGAATCCACTACTTTTTGAGAGGAAAAGACAGCATGGCCAAAGGTCAAGAGAAGAAAAAGCAGGAAAAGAAGGAACCCACCAAGACGCTCAAGGAAAAGCGCGATGCCAAGAAAGTGAAAAAAGAGGAGAAGAAGCGGGTTTGATCGTACGTCCCGCCGGGAGCGCGTTCGTCAAGCCACTTCCGCGCTTGATCCAGCGTCGGGCCCGGCCGCCTTGTGGCGGGCTTGACGGTGCGCATGCTTCGGGCACCGGCCCGGACATTGGATGTTTGCTGCGCACCGTGACGGGCGCGGCGCTTGCTTGCCGCCTGCGTGGCTATTGCGCCGGGTATCCGAGTCGCCTGACGGTCCTGCCTCAATCCGTGATGGAAGGCTTTGTCGCCTGCGGCGCGTGGCCAAGGCCGCTGAGCAAAGCGCCTCACATGCTTATGCTCTAGCCAAGGCCGCACGCTGCGGTTCGGGACCAGCCCGGGTGCGCCGCGGGTTCGCTGTTCACCCCCATCAATCTCCAGGAGATCGCCGTGCCAAAAATCCACACCCCGACCCGCCAGGAACTCGACAGCCGCGTCAGCCGCTTCGGCCAATTGCGCGAGATGACCACCCGCACCACCGAACTGGCCGGTATTTCGCAGGAAGCGGTCGACATCATTTTCGCGCGCAAGATCATGCCGGTGATCCTGGATGACACCAAGAATCCGTTCGGCAGCTATTCGCCGATTGTCGGCGCCGCGCGCACCACCATGTTCATCTCGATCATGCCGCCGGGCCAGGGGCCCTGCCTGCATTCGCACAACGACACCTACGAGACCTTCATGGTGCTCGACGGGCGCATCGAATACCGCATCGGCGATCCCGTGGAACACACCATCACCCTCGACAAGTGGGATGTGTTTTCCTGCCCGCCCAATGTGTATCGCGGCTTCCGCAATGTCGGCACCACCGACGCGGTACAACTGACAGTGATCACCGGCATTTCCGAGGGGCGGGACGATGTGTCGATGCCGGATACGGTGGCCCGCGAGGTGCGGGACGGGCACGGCTTGGCCGTGCTGGAAGCCTTCAAGAAAGTGTTTCACTTCGATCCGCCGGCCAAGGTTGCATGAAGCTTTCCGTCCTCGATCAATCCACCTCCGCCAAGGGCGCCACGCAGGATGTCGCGATTCGCGAATCCATCGCCTTAGCGCGGCACTGCGATGCCCTCGGCTACCACCGCTACTGGGTCTCCGAGCATCATGCCAGCGACAGCATCGTAGGCACCGCGCCCGAGGTGCTGATGGCGGCCATCGCGGCCACTACAAAACAAATTCGTGTCGGCAGCGCCGGCGTCATGCTGCCGCACTATTCGGCGCTCAAGGTGGCAGAGCAGTTCCGCATTCTCGAAGCGATCGCGCCGGGGCGCATCGATCTGGGCGTCGGTCGCGCGCCCGGCACGGATCGCCTGACATCGATGGCGCTCAATCCCTATTCGAACGCGGCCGACGAGTTTCCGCAGCAGGTGCTCGACCTTAAGGCCTGGGTTTCGGGCTTGCCTTTGCAAGAGGGCCATCCCTTCGCCGCCATCAAGGCCTATCCGCAGGGTCCGACCAGCCCGCAGTTGTGGATCCTCGGCAGCTCGGACTACGGTGCGCAACTGGCCGCGCATTTCGGCCTGCCCTATGCCTTCGCATACTTTTTCAGTGATGGCCGTGGGGTGGAGCAGGCGATGGAGCTGTATCGCCGCAACTACCGGCCCAGCGAGCGCTACCCCAAGCCGCAGCCGACCATTTGCGTATGGGCGCTGGCGGCCGACACCGAAGCCCAGGCCATGCATTTATTGAGAACGCGCGAGCATTGGCGTGTCGGCTTCCAGCAGGGCCGGCGCGACCCGGTGATCTCGCCCGATGAGGCCGCCAGCCTGCGCTACAGCGAGCAAGAGCGCGCGATCATCGAAGGCATGCGCCGTAAAGCCTTTGTCGGCACCGGCGCGCAGGTGGCAGCGCGCCTCTCCGAACTCGCGGCCAGCCTGGAGCTTGACGAATTGGTGGTCAATACATGGACGTTCGATCCGGTCGCGCGGCATCGTTCCTACGAATTGCTGGCGCGGGAGTTTTTCTAGCCCGCCTTCAGTGCGTGGATTGGTGCGGCGGATGCGGGTGCGTGCGCATCACCCACAACACGTACCCGCCAAACACCAGCGCACAAGCGCCGAAAATCAGCGCCTGCAAGGCCACCGGCAGGGCCGGGAAAAATGCGAACAAGAGGGCGAACGGGGCGCCGCCCAGGGCGGTCGACACGGCGTTTTCGAACGCCGTGGTCTTGCGGCTGAACAAGCCCAGCACATAAGACAGGATGTCCACCGGGAAGGTCATGCGCAGGAACACCAGCGACAGCACATGGTGGCGCGGGTGGATCAGGCGGTCGATGCGCGCATAGCGCGTCACCTTGGGAAAAACCCGCAGCATCAACGGGCTGGCGCGCCGCGCCAGGCCAAACGAAAGTGCGGCACCGGCCACCCAGCCCAGCATGATGATGAGCGCGGTCCACCACGACCCCCACAGCAACACCGCGATGGGTACCAGCGGCAGATTGCTGAAGAGCGGCAATACCACCGCCAGCGCCGTCGTGCCGAAGAAAATCGCGACGCCGAGCCTGCCGTGGTCGCCAAGCGCCGCGCCGATCGGTGTGGCATAGATGCGCGAGAGCACGATTGCCAGAGCGAACAGGAGCAGCACCCATGTCAGCGAACGCAACGACGGCAGCAGGTCCCTGCGTGTCAGTGCGGCGTCGAGTGATTCGGCGATGGTAGGCATGGCAGCCGGTAAAGTGTAGGCTTGATCGCAATGCGTTGTCGGCCCCGCGCGCAGACAGACGCCGCACGGGAGATTTCATGACTGCATTCACCGACCTGCTCGACACCTTCGCAAGCCACGCACAAGCCAACGACGGCGCGCGTTTCGCCGCGCTGTTCACCGCCGACGGCGTCTATGACGATTATTTTTTCGGCCCCCACGCGGGCCGCATGGCGATTGCGGCAATGCTGAACCGTTTTCACGAGGGTGGCGAAGACTACTGCTGGGAATTCCACGAGCCCTTGTCCGACGGCGGCATCGGCTACGCGCGTTACCGCTTCAGCTATCGCTCGAAAGTGGCGGAATCCGCCGGCAAGCCGATCGCCTTTGAGGGCATCTGCCGGCTCTTGTTCAAGGACGGGCTGATCGAGCATTACGCCGAGGCATTTGATCGCGGCGTGGCTTTCGTGCAATTGGGGTTTCCGGCCCCCAAGGTGGCGCGCCTGCTGGAGAAATATGCGGCTGCGCAGAACGCCTCGGCGGGCTTCC
>JAYTDE010000143.1:0-1632 GCA_043736195.1 Burkholderiales bacterium
CGATCTCAAGGCCGCGCTGGGCGCCGAACGGGTGTCGGTCGCCGCCGCCGTGCGCGAGCATCACGGGCATGATGAATCGCATTTTCCGGATGCCCTGCCCGATGCGGTGGTGTTTCCCGAAACCACCGAGGAAGTAGCTGCGGTGGTCAAGGCCTGCGCCAGGCACAAGTTCCCGGTAATCCCCTACGGTACCGGCACCTCGCTGGAAGGCCATATCCTGGCGATCCACGGCGGGGTTTCGCTCGATGTATCGCGCATGAACCGGGTGCTTATGGTGCATGCCGAGGATCTCGATGCGGTGGTGCAGGCCGGCGTCACGCGCAAGGCACTCAATGCGCACATCAAGGACACCGGCCTGTTCTTCCCGATCGACCCGGGCGCGGATGCCTCGATCGGCGGCATGGCTGCCACCCGCGCCTCGGGCACCGCGGCGGTGCGCTACGGCACCATGAAGGAAAACGTCTTGTCGCTTACCGTGGTGTTGGCCGACGGGCGCATCGTCAAGACCGGGCGCCGCACAAAAAAGTCCTCTGCCGGTTACGACCTGACGCGCCTCATCGTGGGCAGCGAAGGCACGCTGGGCGTGATCACCGAAGTCACCGTCAAGCTGTATCCGCAGCCCGAAGCGATGTCCGCGGCGGTGTGCTGCTTTCCCAACATGGTGGCGGCCGCCAACACGGTGATCCAGGCGATCCAGATGGGGGTGCCGGTGGCGCGCTGCGATTTCGTCGACCCGCTGTGCGTGAAGGCGATCAATCAGCACAGCAAGACCACGTTCCAGGAAAAGCCGACCGTTTTTTTCGAGTTTCACGGCAGCGCAAGCAGCGTCAAGGAGCAGGCCGAAACCGTGCAGGCGATCGCCTCCGAGCAGGGCGCCGAAGAGTTCCAGTGGGCCACCAAGCCGGAAGATCGCAGCAAGTTGTGGCAGGCGCGCCACGACGCCTACCTCGCCTGTCTGCAACTTCAACCGGGCTCGCGCATCATTTCCACCGACGTGTGCGTGCCGATTTCGCGCTTAGCCGAGTGCCTGGCGGAAACCGAAAAGGATATCGCCGCCTCCGGCCGCATGGTGCCGGTGTTGGGGCACATCGGTGATGGCAATTTCCACCTGTGCATCATCGTCGACCCCAACAATCCCGACGACATTCTGGTGGGAGAGCAGATGAATCACCGCTTAGTCGAGCGCGCCATCGCGATGGAAGGCACCTGCACCGGCGAGCACGGCATCGGCTGCGGCAAGCTTGAATTCATGCAAGCCGAGCACGGCGACGCGCTCGACGTGATGCGCATCCTGAAGCAGGCGATGGACCCGCACAACATCATGAATCCGGGCAAGATCGTGGCGGCTTGAATGGCTGCGCCGCGATGAACGCACCGATCGAAAAAGTCGTCGTCGATTCAGCCCGCCAGCGCATGGTGGTGGCGGCATTGCTTGAATTCATGCGGCCCGAGCAGGTGCTGTTCGATGCCGAGGACACCCGCCCCTACGAATGTGACGGCCTGGCCGCCTACCGGCAATTGCCGATGGTGGTGGCCCTGCCGGCCACCGAAGAGCAGGTCGCGCGCATTCTCAAGACCTGCTGCGCGATGGATGTGCCGGTGGTGCCGCGCGGCGCCGGCACCGGCCTTTCC
>JAYTDE010000144.1:0-4173 GCA_043736195.1 Burkholderiales bacterium
CCGGTGACCAAGGCGGTTTCGGTGTGTGGATCGAAGGCCTGCGTGAATATCGGCATATTTAAAAAGGTCGAGTGAATGGGAAACTGATTGGGAAACTGCTGGTCCGCGAAGGCATTACCTGACTGCGCAGCAATAGCAAGCGTAGCGCGGGTTGGTGGATCACTTCATAGGCCCTATGGCACGCACAGCGATGCCACCTGCCAATTCTATGTTGGAACCAGTGCAAGGCGCCTGGGATCACCTCAATTTGCAGCCAGTTTGGCGCTGGCGGCCTCACGCTTGACCCAGCGCGCGAAATCGCGCGCTGCCTCGCTGCTACCTGCACTTTCCGATTCGATCAGGTAATAGCCGCGCGGCGTCGCCAGCGACTTGCCGAACAGGGCCACCAGCCGGCCGTCGCGCAAGTGCTGCTTCAGAAGCGGCATGCCGCCGGGCGCAACGCCTTGCCCCGCCAGCGCCGCCGAGATCACTTCGTCATAGCGCGCGAAACGCAATATGCCGGCCGGCTTGACTTCGTCGATGCCGACCGCGCGAAACCAGGTGTTCCAGTCCATCCAGGGAATCTGCGTGGAGTCCTGGTCCATATGCAGCAGGACGTGGTGTTGCAGGTCGGCGGGCTCCTTGAGCGGGCGCTTCAGGTCGCCGAGCAGGAGGGGGCTGGCTACCGGCATCAGGCGCTCGCCAAACAGCCAGGTGGCGCCTGGCGGCTTGACCGCGCCGTAGCGGATCGCGAAATCCACGCGCTTGCGTTCCAGATCGAGGGCTTCGTAAGTGGCCGAGATGCGCACGTCGATGTCGCGATGGGTGCGGGTGAATTCCGCCAGGCGCGGAATCAGCCAGAGTGACGCGAAGCCGGGCGTGGTGGTCACCGTCAGGGATCGCGGTGCGCCGCGCAAGTCGTCGCCGGCGGCGCGCAGCAGCTTGAGCGCCTGCGCGGCGGCATCGAAGTAGCGCCGCCCCGCTTCGGTCAATTCCAGACCGCGATGCTGGCGCACGAAAAGCGTCACCCCCAGGTGCTGCTCCAGCGCCTTGATTTGCCGGCTCACCGCCGATTGCGTGAGGAACAACTCAGCGGCCGCCAGCGTGATGTTCGACAGCCGCGCGGCCGCTTCAAAGCCCTTGATCAAGTCCAGCGGCGGCAGACGTCGCGCGGAATCAGGCATTCTCTGTACGCATGGCAAGGATTCCCATAAATCGCTGGTGAGGATCGCGGCATCGGCCAATACTTGAGTCGCATCGATGGCGCAGAGCTTCCACGTGCCCGCTCTTGCGGCAGTCGACACAGGCATGACTATAGCGTATGTCACCCCAGGGCACGAAAGGAGTATCACCATGCGATTCGACAGCCCATCCATCCATCTTCACCTCAAACCGCGGCAGATCGTGAGCCTGCCGCAGACCCGCGGCGCGCGCATCTCGGTGGTGAGCGGCAGCGTCTGGATCACCGAGGATCGGGACCTCAACGACATCGTTCTCATGCAGGGGCAATCGCACATCGGCCACGGCCCGGGCAGCATGCTGATCTACGGCCTGGAAGATGCCGATGTCGATATCGAGGATGCGGCGACCGTTGCCGCGCCGCGCCTCCACGCCTGAAAGCACGCCGCCATGACTGACACTCCGGTACGCGGCCCGCCCGTTGCGGGCCTGGCACGGCCCAGTTACCCGTCTCAGCCGAGCGAGACCTGGCAACTCGAAGACCGGCGCAGCGTGACCATCCGGCCGGTGCTGCCACAGGATGCCGTGCTGACCCGGGATTTCGTGCGGCGCTTGAACACGGAGTCGCGCTACAGCCGCTTTCTGGTGAGTCTGTCGGACCTGCCGCCGGCCATGCTTGCCTACCTGACCGATGTCGACCATGTGCGGCACGTGGGCCTGATCGCCGTCACCCAGGTCTATGGCAAGCAGGTGCAGGTGGGCGAGGCGCGCTACGTGATCGAAGCACCATCGCCTGATGGTTTGATCAGCGCCGAATTCGCCATTGCCGTGGCAGACGACTGGCAAGCGGCCGGCGTCGGCAGCCGCCTTTTGCGGGTGCTGGAAAAAGCCGCCTGCGCCGCCGGCGTAGCGCAGCTAACCGGCGACGTGCTGGGCAGCAACCGCCGTGCGTTGGACTTCATGCGCCAGCGCGGCTTCGTCACCCACCCCAATCGCGAAGAAGCGCGCCTGCTACGAGTTGAGAAGAACCTGCTCCTGATGCGCGGCCCGCTCTTGCCCCACGTCGAAGCGAAGTCGAAGGCGGTCTGAACGCAGGCTGCGCTGCAGTGGAAGCATGACGGCGGCCCCGTGCGGAACCTTGGTGAGCCACAGGTCGATGGGTTGCCAACTTCAGGTAAATTGTCCGCGCCTGGCGACATCACGAGCCCCCCTGGAGATTTGGCCCATGCTTCCACGAGAACGACTCGATTTTTCACCCATCACCGAGCGCGCACCGCTGATCCTGCCCGACGGCGCGCGCATGATCCTGTGGCCGGTGTTGGCACTCGAAGAGTGGGACATCGCGCGGCCGATGGCACGCATGGTGATATCGCCGCCGCAAGGGCAGCCGATGCTGCCGGATGCGCCCAACTGGACCTGGCACGAATACGGCATGCGGGTCGGCTTTTGGCGCCTGCGCAAATTGTTCGAGCAACTGGGCGTGTCGCCGACGGTAACGCTCAATGCGCGGGTTTGCGAGACCTATCCAAAAGTGGTGGAGGCTTGCCTTGCCAGCCGCTGGGAGTTGAACGCGCACAGTTACGACCAGGTGCCGATGCACAAGCTGGACAACCAGGCGGAGGTGATCGGCAAGTCGATCGACATCATCACCAAGTTCTCGGGCAGCCGGCCACGCGGCTGGTTCGGCCCGGGCCTGACCCAGACCCATGACACTATCGATCACCTGGCCGCGGCCGGCATCGAATACATCGGCGACTGGGTGCTCGACGACGAACCGGTGACGCTACGAACCACCACCCAGCCGATCGTGGCCCTGCCCTACAACTTCGAAATCCACGACATCGTGATGATGGCTCTGCAACACCATCCGTCGGAGGTGCTGTATTCGCGGGCGCTGGACCACTTCGAATGCCTGTACGCGGAAAGTGCCGCACAGCCCAAGATCATGGCGCTCGCCTTGCACCCCTACCTGTCGGGCGTGCCGCACCGCATCGGGCATGTCCGGCGCACGCTCGAAACCATTCTGGCCAAGAAGGGTGTGGTGGCCTGGGACGGCGCGCAAATCCTTGACTGGTATCGCGGGCAGCGACCGTAGCGGCAGGCCGCGCCAGTTTTGGTGTGAGCACGCACCCGCAACCGGGCTCGATCGCAAGCATTGCCAAGCCGGGCTACTGCCGCGGGCGTGCCCGCGGCCAGGCGGCTACTCGAGCCGAATATTCGCCGCCTTCACCACCGTACCCCAGCGGGCGATTTCGCTCTGCAGGAACTTGTCAGCGGCCTCGGGGGAATTGGCGATCACTTCTGATCCGCCATCGATCAGGCGCTGGCGAATCTCCGGAATCATCAAAATCTTCGCAACTTCCGTGTTGAGGCGCGCGATGATGTCCTTCGGCGTTGCGGGCGGCGCGAGTATGCCGAACCAGGCCACTGCTTCGAAATCGCGCACGCCGGCTTCGGACAACGACGGCACCTCGGGCAGGAGCGGATGTCGCTTCATGCTCGAGACCGCGAGCGGGCGCAACTTGCCGCCCTTGAAATGCGGCAGCAGCGCGACGATGTTGTCGAACATCACCTGGATCTGCCCACCCATCAGGTCGGTGTGCGCCGCCGCCGAGCCCTTGTACGGAACATGCTGCATGCTGATGCCTGCATCGAGCTTGAGTTTCTCGCCGGTCAAGTGGTGCGAAGTGCCGTTGCCGAGCGAGCCGAAATTCACCTTGGCCGGATTTGCCTTGGCGTAATCGATGAACTCGCGCACCGTCCTGGGCGGAAAGTTGAGGTTGGCGGCAAAGCCCAGCGGCGAGTGGGTCAGCACGATGACCGAGGCGAATTGCCCGGTGTCGTACTTGAGCGACGGATAGGCGGAAGCGCTGATCGGCGTGGCCGCGGTGGAGAGCAGCAGGGTGTAGCCGTCGGCAGGCGACTTGGCGACAAACTCGCTGCCGATGGTGCCACCCGCACCGGGCCGGTTGTCCACCACGTAGGGCTGGCCCAGGGCCTGGGTCAAGCGGTCGC
>JAYTDE010000145.1:0-9855 GCA_043736195.1 Burkholderiales bacterium
CCCAGATCAGCCGGTTTGACACGAATTTCGGCATGTTCGATGCCATTTTTGGCAAGCCAGGTGACTTGCTGCGCGGTTTCGTCGGCAAAGCGCGGGGTGCCGACCCGCGCCTCGACGGCTACGCTGTGCGGCGCCGGGCCGGCGTTGCGCGTCGCGCTGGCCTCGGCTTGCAGTGGCGTTGCGCCCCAGGCGAGCGTATCGGTGCGCGCGGGCAGCGCGTCGAGCGCAATGCCGTTTGGCCGCGCTTCGCCGCCTGCGCTGGCGCCGGCTTGCGCAAGCGCTGCCGGCTGATCGACGCTGCTTGCGACCTGCAAGGCTGCCATGCGCAAACCGCTTGCGTCGGCGCGCAAGCCGCGGCCATTGCCTGGCTGCATCTCGACGCCGCGACTGGCGCTGTTGCCGGCGCCGGCTTCCAGGAGCCTTGCGGTCGGATCAGCCTGGCGGCTGGCGACCGGATTGGCGAGCGCATCCGCCTGGATTCTCTGTGCCAGGATCGATGTCGCCAGTGTCTCCGGAACGGCCGGGCGAAGCGTGGCAAGCGGCGGCGTCCACACCGGCGGGAGCTGCGCTGGATCAAGCGGAGCGGCGGGCGTCGCGGCACCCAGGGCCAAGTCTGTCAGGCGCTCGCCGGCGCCATCGGGCAGCTGCGCGGCAATGCTTGTCACCCCCTTGGTATCGACAGGTGTATCGGCCGGAGGCGTTTCCCGCGCGGCTTTGCCGGGCGCGGGTGACGCGCCTTGCCGTTGGCGCAGGATATCGGCGAAGCGTGCCTGGCTGGGGTCCTGGGGCTGATCCAGCGCCTGGTTGGCGGCATCGGCATTGGCAGTGGGTGGGGATGGCGGCATATTGGCGAGGCTTTGGAGTGGGGACATGCTGGATTCCCGGAATCAATGAATCGTTGAAAGAAGAGCTGTTGCCATGCCTATTCACCAAAAGCGAAGCGTTGGCCGCTCACCGCACGCGCAGCGAATTCGTCCTGCTGCTTTTGCTCGCGGCGCGCCTGCGCACGCGATTCGAGGGCATCGCGACGGGCGGAAATGGTGTTGAAGGAACTGAGCGAACGCTGCTCGCCCTGCCATTGGCCGCGGGCGCTGTCGATCTGGTCGCGCCAGAATCCGACTTCGCTTTCCTGCTGCTTCACCGCCTCGTCGAGCTTGTCCAGGAAGGCGCGGAAATTGCGCACTTCGGCCACCGGTGCGCCGCGCACCACCGCGGTTTCAAGGCGTGCGCGATACTCGTCACGGTAATTGACCAGCACACCGTGTTTTTGATCCGATTCGCACAAGCGGGCGCTGAGCTGACCGACCTTGATGGCGGCGGAATCGGTCTTGCGCTGGGCTACGTCGATCAAGGTGGCGAAGGATTTGAGCATCGGGTGACTCCCTGTTTGGCACTGTGATGTTTGAATCGGAAAATGCGTTGACTGCATGTGAAAGACGAAAGAGCGTGGCGCTGGCGGTTTGAACGGACAGCGTCGTGAAGACGGTGTGGCCATGGTGCGAAGTCATCGGCTTCGCCTCAGGCGCCGCTGTCAACCAGTTCGCGCAATTGCGCCAGGCTGTGCTCGAAACCGGCGTGCTCGCGCATGTCCTGCTGCAGGAATGCTTCGAGCCGCGGCCACAGCGCAATGGCCAGGTCGAGCACCGGGTCGCTACCGGGGGCGTAGGCCCCGACGTTGATCAGGTCGCGGTTGCGCTGGTAGCGCGCGATCAGGGTCTTGAACTGCTTGGCCCGTCGCACATCGTCCGGTCGTGCCACCGCATGCATGACGCGGCTGATTGACTGTTCGATGTCGATGGCCGGGTAGTGACCGGCGTCCGCCAGACCGCGCGACAACACGATGTGGCCGTCCAGGATGGCGCGCGCGGCGTCCGCGATCGGATCCTGTTGATCGTCACCCTCGGTCAATACGGTATAAAACGCGGTGATCGAACCGGCCGCTTGCGCGTCGACGCCGTCGCGGGTCGAGCCGTTTCCGGCCCGTTCGACCAACTGCGGCAGCTTGGCGAATACCGACGGCGGATAGCCCTTGGTGGCCGGCGGCTCGCCGATGGCCAGTGCGATTTCCCGCTGCGCCATCGCGTAGCGCGTCAGCGAATCCATGATCAGCAGCACGTTCTTGCCCTGATTGCGAAAATACTCGGCGATCGTCGTCGCGTAAGCGGCGCCCTGCATGCGCAACAGCGGCGGCACGTCGGCCGGTGCCGCGATCACCACCGCGCGCGCCAGTCCCGCTTCCCCTAAGGATTCCTCGATGAATTCCTTGACCTCGCGGCCGCGCTCGCCGATCAGGCCGACCACGGTTATGTCGGCGTTGGTATAGCGCGCCATCATGCCCAGCAGCACGCTCTTGCCTACACCGGAGCCGGCGAACAGGCCCATGCGTTGGCCACGACCAACCGTCAGCAGCGCATTGATGGCGCGTACCCCGGTGTCGAGTGGCTGGCTGATCGGTATGCGGTCGATCGGATTGAGCGGGCGTGACGACAGCGGCACCTTCGCCTGCATTTCCAGCGGGCCCAGCGAATCCAGCGGCCGACCCTGGGCATCGAGCACGCGACCGAGCAGGCCGGCACCCACCGGCAGGTGCTTGGTGCGGTCTTCGGCGCGGCGCCACGGATGGTTGCTGCGCCCCGGTTTCGGGCGCGCCACATGTGAATCCGCGGCGATCACCGCCGCACCCGGGGTCAGTCCGAAAACATCGGTGGTGGGCATCAGGAACAACTTGTTGCCGGCGAAGCCGACCACTTCGGCTTCGACCGGATTCATGCCATCCTGGCTGACCAGGCAGGTACTGCCCACCGGCAGGCGCAGGCCGACCGCCTCCATCACCAGGCCGGCGACGCGGGTCAAGCGGCCCTCGGCGCGAATGCTCGAGACCGCAGCCAGATGGCCGCTGCATTGCGTGAGGAATTCCGGCCATGGACTGGAGACCGCAACGGCGGATGGTGGCTTGGCCATCAGGCCACTTCCAGGTTGTCGGCGCCGTCGGCGGGTCCTGCAACTGTTTCGGCCATGCCCAGCGCCGCCGCGGCCCGCCGCCAGCGCGCCGCCAGGGTCGCATCGACCGCGCCGTTGGCGGTCACCACGCGGCAGCCGCCGGGCTCGATGCGCGCGTCCTCGCTCAGGCGCCATTGCCCGACCGCAAGATCGTCGCCCAGGTGGCGGCGTACAAAGTCGAGGTCGCCGGGATTGAGCAGAAGCTGCGGGTGCGCACCGCCGTCGGCCAGGTCGAGGGCTTCGCGCACAGCGGGCAGCATCGAGCTTGGATTGTGGGTGAGTTCGCTGCGCAGAACGTGCTGCGCGATTTCGGTGGCCAGTGCCAGGAGAGCCTGTGCGGTTTCGTCGGTGAGCGCGACCCGCGCGCGGTCGAGCGCGCCGGCTAGGGCGCGCAAGTGCGTGGTCTCGGCGCCCACCGCATCGCGGGCGTCGGCACGCCCGCTGGCGAAGCCGGCGTTGTAGCCCTCGATGCGTGCGCTTTCCTTGAGTCGCGCAAGCTCAGGCCCGCTGATCATCGGTTGCGCCGCCGCCTCGGGCGCATCGTCGGCTTGCGTGGAAAGGGTTGCGAACTGCCAGCGCTGATAGTTGCGCGCGCCATCCGCGCCGTGTTTAGACGAAGCTGTCGTCACCTGAGCCTCCGAGCACGATTTGTCCCTCGTCGGCCAGGCGCCGCACGATCTTGAGGATTTCCTTCTGTTCCGCTTCGACCTCCGATACGCGCACCGGGCCGCGCGATTCAAGGTCTTCCTTGAGCATCTCGGCGGCACGCGACGACATGTTGCGCAGGATCTTGTCGCGCAGGTCGGGCGGTGCGCCCTTGAGCGCCACCACCAACGATTCGGACTGCACTTCCTTCAACAGCGCCTGGATGCCGCGATCGTCGACATCCATCAGGTTCTCGAAGACAAACATCTCGTCCACGATCCCCTGGGCGATGCCGTCGTCGACGGTGCGCACCGCTTCGAGAATCGCGGCTTCCGAGGTGCTGCCGACAAAGTTGAGAATCTCGGCTGCGATGCGCACCCCGCCCAGGGCTGCCTTGCTGATCTGGTCGGACCCCGCCAGCACTTTCGTGATGGTGTCGTTCAATTCGCGCAGGGCGCTCGGATGAATCCCGTCGAGCGTGGCGATGCGCATCACCACGTCGCCGCGCAGGCGTTCTGTCAGGGCGTTGAGGATCGAGGCGGCGTGATCGCGCTCCAGGTGCACCAGGATCGAGGCGATGATCTGCGGGTGTTCGTTCTTCACCAGTTCGGCCACCGAGGCCGCGTCCATCCATTTCAGGCTTTCGATACCGGCGCTGTTGCCGCCCTGCAAGATGCGGTCGAGCACGAACTTGGCTTTGTCCTCGCCCAGGGCACGGGTGAGCACCGAGCGTATGTATTCGTCCGAATCCAGGCCGATCGACGACTGCTCACCGACCTCCGCACTGAACTTGGTCAGCACCGAATCGATTTTTTCGCGCGAAACGTTCTTCAGTGCCGCCATCGCCGCGCCGAGCTTCTGCGCTTCCTTGGGCGACAGCAGCTTGAAGACTTCCGAGGCCTCCTCCTCGCCCAGGGACATCAGGAGGATCGCGCCTTCATCGACACCGGCGTCGCTCATTGGATTGCCCTCTTGTCACTGCGTGACATCCTCCCCGAGGGAGGCGCATTGCTCAATTCGGTGCTCCCTTCGGACCGCCGGGCGGGAGCGCTCATTGATTCACCCAATTGCGCACCACATTGGCCACCACCTTGGGATCCTGCTTGGCCAGTGCGCGGGCATTGTCAAGCGGGCTGGGCAGGGCCATGGCGCCCGGCGCCGCGGCTTCGATCTCGCGGCGTTGTTCAGGCGTAGGCTCGGGCGGGCGATGCGCCAGGATCTGGCGCAGCAGCGGGCGCAGCACGCCCAGAAGGATGTACAGCACCACGGCTGCGATCAATGCCTGCTTGCCCAGATCCTTGATCAGGTTCAGGTTGTCGGGCTGCTTCCAGAGCGGGACTTCCGGCAATACCTCGACCTCGCGCGGAGTGAAGGGCGCGTTGAGCACATTGATCGAGTCGCCGCGGTCCTTGGAGAAGCCCATGGCTTCCTTGACCAGCGCGTCGACTCGGGTGATCTCTTCTGCCGCCAGTGGCAGCGCCGGTGCACCGGGTTTGGCGCCGGCCGGCTTGCGATGGTTGAGAATCACCGCCACCGACAATCGCTTGACCGCGCCGGTGGCGTTCTTGACGCGGCGCACGGTCTTGTCGATCTCGGAGTTGGTGACCGACTCACGACGGTTGCCGACGCCACCGGTGCCCGCGCCGCCCGCCTGCGGATTGGTGGGGGCGCCGGCGATTTGCGCGTTGCCGGCCGCTGGCGGCTGGTTCGACAGGGCGCCGGGCACGCCGGAGGCGGTGCCTGCACCGCCGGCGGCTTCGCTTAACTGCTGGCTGCGCACCACCGCCTCGTCGCGGCCCTGGTTGGGCTTGAAGTTTTCCGAGGTCTGTTCGGTCTGGTTGAAATCGATGTCGGCGGTGACCTGCGCGCGCACGTTGTCGGCGCCGTACAGGGGCGTCAGGATTTCCATGATGCGCTTGACGTGCGCCTGCTCGATCTGCTGCACGTATGAGAGCTGGGTCGCATCGAGCTGGCCGCCGGCGGCATTCTCGGGGGCGGGCGAGAGCAGGGTGCCGTTCTGGTCGACGATGCTGACGTTCTTCGCCGGCAGGTCCGGCAGGCTCGACGACACCAGATGCATGATGCCCGAGACCTGCGAGCGGTCGAGCGTCTTGCCGGCGTATACCGACAGCAGCACCGAAGCGGTGGGTCGCTGCTGCTCGCGCATGAAGATCGAGGTCTTGGGAATCGCAAGATGGACGCGCGCGGACTGCACCGCGGAAAGCGACTGGATCGATCTGGTCAGCTCCCCTTCAAGCGCGCGCTGATAGTTGACCTGCTCCTGGAACTGGGTGGCGCCGAACTTCTGGTTGTCGATCAGGTCGAAGCCGACATTGCCGCCCTTGGGCAATCCGGCGGAGGCCAGCTTGAGACGGGTTTCGTGCACCAGTGGTGCGGGTACCAGGATGGCACCGCCGTCCGCCATCCGGTACGGTACGTTCTGCTGGTTGAGTGCGGCGATGATCGCGCCGCCATCCTTGTCGGGAATCTGGCTGAACAGGATTCGATAGTCCGGTGCCTGGCTCCACATCCAGGCGGCGGCCAGAATCGCGATCGAAGCCGCGGCACCGATCATGCTGGCCAGCTTGTTGCTCGCCGGCAGCGCGCGCCAGCCTGCCAAAAAATCGCTGCCGGGCAGCTGATTGCCCGCGATTGCCACTGCGTTGTCTGCCATGAAATGCGTGTCCCGGGTGATGCGAGGCTTGAGCACGATTATGCGAATCCTGCGACCGCGCCAAGAGGCGAGTAGGGCGCCTTTTGTCCGGCAATTCGCGCCGCGTGCGCAGTGCCGGCGCGGCTATGCTTGGAGTACTCGAGGCTGTGGGGGTTCGACCCGGGCGGCATGGCGCCGCCGCTCCCACACGCCGCGAAAGGGAGTGCCGCATGGATGCCATCAGTTCGATTTCCGCCGCCGGCCGGGCGCTTGCCGCGCCGGCGATTCAGAGCGCTTCGACGAGCGCGCCTACGGGCGCCAGTTTTGGCGATGCGCTGAGGGACGTACTGGAAGGCGTGAATCGCGCCCAGGCCGATGCCAGTGAAATGGGCAAACGCTTTCAGTTGGGCGACACCAGTGTCAGTCTCGAAGAGACCATGATCGCGATGCAAAAATCAAGCATCTCGTTCCAGGCGGTGGTGCAGGCGCGCAATCGGCTGATGTCGGCTTATAACGACATCATGAACATGAGCGTGTAAGGGAAACAGCGAACAAGTCCGTGCGTCGAGGACGCCGCCGCGGCAAGATTTTGAATCGACAAGACTGCTTCATCGAGACTCTGCGTGCGCGCGGCTTGTCGAGCGATTTTCCAGGCGCCCGAAGGCGCGGTTTCGGCCAGGCCAGCGCCGCCGGCCTGCCGGATTCGGTTCAACTCAAGGCGCGGCGGGTTCGCTCAAGCTGGCTGATGTAACGCTGCAGCAGGCTTGCCACCGTGCCTGCCAGGTGCAGGAAGCGGCAGCCATAGCGAATCCGCTCGCCGGCCGGCGCCTGATTGCGCAGTTCGATAGTGGTCAGGATCACGCCATGTTCCGGCAAGTCGATGCGACAGTTCTCGAACACCGTGCTGGCGGCGAACAATTCGAAGCCGGGGCCGGCCAGAATGGCGGCGCCGCCGACGCTCAAATCGTCGATCATGAACTCCGCAAGCGCGCCGTCCGGCATCGGTACCTGGCAGACAAGAGGCGCTGCCTTGGGCGCGGTCACCCGGAAAAAATTTCGTCTCTGCAGGCGCAGCACCGATTGCGGCAGCCGGGTGCGCAGCGCCGGCTGGTTCTCGAAGCGGGTGAGTTCGGCGCGTTGCGCCGAGAACTGCGTCTTGATCTGGTCGACAAAGGTCACGAAGGTCAGCCGCTCCGCCGCCTCGATCACGCGGTTGACCGCGGCGTCCTGTGCCAGATCGAGCACCAGCTCCTCGAAGTCCGGGTTCAAGTGCAGCAGGTTGGTGACGATGAAACCGTCGGCAGGACCGAAATACAGGGTTACCAGCAGGCGCCGATCGATGATTTCGCGCAGGATGGCGATGATCTCGCGCCGCGAAACCACCTGAAATTCATGATTGGCGGCATCTTCCGGTTCGGGTTGTGCGGTGGTACGACTACTCACGTTTCTTTCCCGTCGATTCGGTCTCCAGGCGGTAAACCCAGGCCAGCAGTTCAGCGATCACAGTGTATAGCAGCGGCGGAATCTCACTGTCGAGATCAACCTGCATCAGCATCCCGACCAGTTCGCGCGACTCGTGCACGTGTACGCCGGCCTCGCGCGCGCGGCGGATGATCTCCTGTGCCACCAGGCCATCACCCCTGGCGACCACGCGCGGTGCGCTGCGCCCCTGGTGGTAAGTCAGCGCGACGGCGTGCGAAAGATCGGGCGAATCCGCGTGCATCTGAATCATGGCGGTATCCGCAGTCCGGCGAGACGAATGCCGGCGGCAGCCAGTGCTTCGCTCAAGTGGCTTGTATCGGCGCCGAGCCGCTGGGCGGCCGCAGGCGCAGCCTGGATCACCAGTCGCAGGCGATCGCCGGCCAATCCGATCTGTACTTCAAGTCGGCCCAGATGAGTGAGCTCCAGCGCCAGACGCGTGGCCCAGACGGGCTCGCCGCCGGCCGCATCCGGTGTGCCCTGCCGCTCCTGGTCTTCGTCAATGCGCTGGCGGATCTCCACTTGCACAGCCTGGCCCGGCCAGGCTTCGATCATCACGCACAGGCCGCGCTGTTCGAGCAGGTCCAGTTGTTCGCGCACGATCGGTTGCAACTCCGTCGCGACGAGCATCGCTTGCGCCGGGGCGGCCATGGTGGTGCGCGCCACGCCATCGCTGCCGTGATTGGTTGCGGCAGTGGCGACGGCGCCGGAAGTAGCCGCGCTCACGGCCTGCGGTTCGCGCTGCAGGCGGGCCAGCGGATACTGGCCGCGGCTCCAGCGCGCCACATGCGACTCGTAGAACATGCCACTGTCGCGTACCAACGCGCCGAGCGCGGCGGCGAAAGCGGGGACCGCCTGAACGCTGGCGGCGACCGGTCCGAGGTTCAGTGGCCGCGCATCGGTGGCGGCGACTTCACTGAGTTTTTGGGCCAGCGATCCCAGCACTACCTGGGCGGCGCGCTCGGGGGCTGCCGCCGCTATCGGCTGGGTGGTGCCGGCGACACCGCTTGCGGGGTTGTTCGCGGCAGCGCCCGCGGCGTTGGGATTGGCGCTGCCGGCGAAACGCAGCAGGACCGACTGGCCGCTTTCGGGCAGGCGCGCGGCAACGCTGTAGCGTTCCCCGGCGATGTCGACAATGCCGCGGGTATCGTCGAGCCGTGCCAGCACCACCGCCGGCAGTACGCGACCGGCGAGCCGTTGCAGCAGTTCGCCGCCCTGCCGCCCGTCGTTCTGCGTACTGATCGCGCTGACAGCCGCCACCGCTGCGGGCGCGGTGGTGCCGGTGCCGCCGGCGGCGATCGCCCGCCGCACCGCTTCCGTCGCAAGCTGCGAATTGACGGGTGCGGCGATGAGCATGTGGCTAGCCGAATTCGGAACGGTAGGCGTTGCCGATCCGCCGCTCGCCACTGGCGCCGGCCAGCAATTGCTCCAGACGCTGCAACCAGGGCGTGGTGAGTGCCCGGACTTCGGCGTCGTGCGCCAGGATTTCACCCAGGATACGGATGCGCTGCTGCGCATCGGCGTTCCCGGCACCGCTTGCCTGCTGATGCTCCTGCAAGTCCGCGACGCGCTGCGCGCATTCTTCCTCGGCATTCACAAGCGCATCCCAATCGCCGCTGCGGGCGGCGCTGACCATCCTGCTGCTGGCTTCGGCGATCGAACGGTAGTAGTCGATGGTGTTCATGGATTGGGTCGGCGTGGATGCGGAGCGGTAGTGAAATTTTCGGATCGCGGGCCTAGGTTCGAGCGCGCAGCGCGCATGCGGTACCGGGGCGGGTCGCGGGCATCGGCACGAAGCTTCGATTCATGCGCCGCCGCGGGCGACGATTTCGTCCCACGCCGACTTCAGGTCAAGCAGCAGGCCGCGTACTTCATCGAGGATCGCGGCGTCGTTGCGGGCGCTGCCCTGCAGCAGGCGGCGTGTCATGTAGTCATACAGGTCGGCCAGATTGCCTGCGATCTCGCCGGCGCGCAGATCCAGCGGCGCCCGCAGACCTTCGTCGATGATGCGGATGGCGCGTGTGATGCTGCGGTTCTTGGCGTCGATGTCGCCGGCGCGCATCTCGGTGGCCGCGCGG
>JAYTDE010000146.1:0-5038 GCA_043736195.1 Burkholderiales bacterium
GTGCTGCCCTTGATGCGCAGGATTTCCTTGACTTGCATGACCCACCTCCATTGAGCACCTTGGCTGTGCGCAGTGGCACGATGGCCGGGGATACCCCGACCTTGCCAAAGCCGCAGCCTACACCCTCAGCCTAAACCCGCAGCCTACACATCTTCCCAGGTCCGATAGCCCTTGCCGCTGGCGCTGGCCTCGCGTGCCGCCGCCTGGGCGCGCTCGATCAATGCGTCAACGCTTGAAATCATGGAGTCAAGTGTCGCAATGCCGAGGCTGACATGCAGCTTCTGCTCGGCAACACTGCGTTGAATGCGGGCGGCCGCTTTCTCGGCATATTCGGGCTGGGTGTCGACACAGACCAGCATGAACTGCGCCTCGCCAGTGCGGCACACCACGTCCTGCATGCGCGCGACGTCGCGCAGGGCACGCGCCACCGCCAGGGGTTCGGCACCGCAATCGACGGCGATCACCGAAAGCAAGCCGCCGCGACGGCGCACCGCCGCCCACTCGCTTTCAACCCGGGTACGAAAGTAACGGGCATTCGGCAACCCGGTCTCGACGTCGATCGCGGCATTTTGCAGCAGGTAACGGTAGACCGTCGCCAACTCGTCGGCAAAACGCAGCGCAACGGCCATTTCCGGCGCTTCCAGATCGAAGCGGAATTCGACCTTGAGCGTGCGCCCGAAATAGGCGCTCCACTCAAGCGCATGGCGGGCGATGTCCGCACACAAGGCAACCAGGTCACCCGGCGCCAGGCCGATGCGGGCGGCGCGCTGCAGTGCATCGGTAAGGTTGGCATCCGGATAGGGCGAAGCCAGATTGGCCAACATCTCGCCCAGGCGCACCGCCTGGGCGATCAGTTCGGCGCGCTCACCTGACAGTGGTGCCTGCACGGCCAGCGGTTTGTGGCGATCGAGCGCCGCCACCAGGTCGGCACCGGGCCCCCAACTGGCCGGCGCCTGGCGCCATGCCGGCGTGGAGTTGAGCCAGGCCGCCAGAAACACCTCTTCGCCCCTGGGCAACGATATGCGGCTGGAGATGCATTGCGCGGCGATGGCCGCCAGAATTCCGGATCCGGTGACATCGGCGCCGGCATCTTCGAGCAAGAGCCCTGCGCTCACCTGCTGGACAAAGCGCAGCCCGAACAGCGAGCGCAGGTCGTCAAGCTCGGTCCCCGAGCGCCGCCCAAGACCCGGCATCGATACCGTGGCCAGGAGGCGCGCGGCGAAATCGCTGTCAGCATCCAGCAGTGCCTTGAGCGACGCGTCGATATCCGCCGCATCCGGCATCAGGGCCAGGATGTCGTGTGCCGCCTGGGAAGTCATGGGCTGTTCGCACCGCTTGATTGCATGATCGCAAGATTTTGTCACAGATGGGCCGGCACGGGGCGCCAAGCGGCGCGAATGGCTGTTGGCCGCGTGCTACCATGCGCCGCGTTTTCTCCCATCGAACCGCCTGCAGCGCGCCGCCTTGCATGGCCCGATCAGGCACCTGCGGACCCATTCCATGGCAAGCCCGAAATACCCAGCCTTCGACACCCTGGCACTGCATGCCGGCGCCGCCCCCGACCCGGCCACCGGGGCGCGCGCGACGCCGATCTACCTGACCACTTCGTACGTATTTCGCGATTCCGATCATGCCGCCTCGCTCTTCAACATGGAGCGCAGCGGGCACGTCTATTCACGCATCTCGAACCCGACCAACGCGGTTCTCGAAGAGCGCATCGCCGCGCTCGAAGGCGGCGTCGCCGGCATCGCGGTGGCCAGCGGCCAGGCCGCGCTGCACCTGGGCCTGGCCACTATCGCCGGCGCCGGCGCACATGTGGTCGCCTCGCGCGCCCTCTACGGCGGTTCGCACAACCTGCTGCACTACACCATGCGCCGCTTCGGCATCGAGACCACATTCGTCGACCCGCGCGACATCGACGCATGGCGCCAGGCGATTCGCCCCGAAACCCGGGTGCTCTTCGGCGAGACGCTCGGCAATCCGGGTCTGGATGTGCTCGATATCCCGCGCATTGCCGCGCTGGCCCACGAGAACCACCTGCCGCTGATGGTAGACAGCACCTTCACCACACCCTGGCTGATGAAGCCCTTCGATCTGGGCGCCGATCTGGTCTATCACTCGGCCACCAAGTTCTTGAGTGGCCACGGCACGGTGATCGGCGGCCTGCTGGTCGACGGCGGCACCTTCGATTGGGCCGCGGCTTATGCCGCGACCGGAAAGTTCGCCGAAATCGCCGCACCCTACGACGGCTTTCACGGCATGAATTTCGCCGAAGAATCGACCGTCGCGCCCTACGCGCTGCGTGCCCGGCGCGAAGGCCTGCGCGACTTCGGCGCCTGCATGAGCCCGTTCTCGGCGTTCCAGATCCTGCAGGGGCTGGAGACCCTGCCGCTGCGCATGGCGCGGCATGTGGAAAACACGCGCAAGATCGTAGCGTTCCTGGCGGCACATCCGGCGGTTGCCGCGGTGGCCTACCCGGAATTGCCCGAGCATCCGGATCATGCCCTGGCAAAATCGCTGCTGCCCAGAGGCTGCGGTGCGGTGTTCAGCTTCGCCATCAAGGGTGATCGTGCGGCAGGCATGCGCTTTGTCGAGGCGCTGCAGGTGTTTTCGCACCTGGCCAATGTGGGCGATGCGCGTTCGCTGGTGATCCATCCGGCCTCGACTACCCACTTTCGCGTACCCACCGCCGACCTTGCGGCCTCCGGCATTCAGGAAGGCACCATGCGCCTGTCGATTGGCCTGGAGGATGCGGACGACCTGATCGAAGACCTTGGCCGTGGCCTGCGCGCCGCGCGGAAGGGAACCTGAAGCCATGTTCCTGACCATCGACGGCCGCCAGGCCTACGCCTACACCGGCGGCAAGACGTTCGATGCGACCTTGCCAACGGTGATGCTGGTACACGGCGCGCAGCATGATCACAGCGTTTGGGGCCTGCAAAGCCGCTACCTCGCACATCACCGCTACGGTGTGCTTGCGCTCGACCTGCCGGGTCATGGCCGCAGCGCGGGGCCGGCGCTTGAGAGCGTCGAAGCCATGGCGCAGTGGGTGCTGGCGGTGCTGGGCGCGAGCGGCGCGGCGCGCGCTGCCATCGTCGGCCACAGCATGGGTTCGCTGATCGCACTCGAGGCCGCCGGGGCGGCACCGCAGCAGGTCAGCGGCATCGCGCTTATCGGATCGGCCAATCCGATGGTCGTATCCGACACGCTGCTTGACGCCACCCGCGACGACGAGCCGCTGGCGCAGGGCATGGTCAACATCTGGTCGCATTCCACCTACGCGGCCAAGCCATCGAATCCGGGCCCCGGGTTCTGGATCGTCGGGCAAGACCTGCGCCTGATGCAACGCATCGCACCGGGCGTGATGCATTGTGATTTCAGGGCCTGCAACGCCTATGCCGGCGGCGCCGCGCGCGCCGCGCAGGTGCGCTGCCCGACCCTCTTCGTGCTGGGCAACCGCGACGCCATGACCCCGCCGCGCGCCGCGCGCGAACTGCAGGCGGCCATCAAGGGCCAACGCACGGTGCTCATCAGTCCGAGCGGGCATAACCTGATGGCCGAGCAGCCCGACGCCGTGCTGGACGCACTCATCGGATTCCTGCCGGGCTGTACCTGAAAGTGGCGCGCTCGCAGCGCTTGTGCGCCCGCACCTATCGGGCGTAGGATCGGATCCGGGCAGCGGCGCCATCCAGCGCAGCGGCCATTCCGCAAACGCTGGAACGATCCTTTCCTTGGCCCATTTCGACATTGCGATACAGTGCTGCGATGGACCCGTGCGATGGTCAAACGGCAACGTCAGTCATGCGGCGGTTTGCCGAATCTCTGAGCGAAACAGTGTTTTCTGGGGGAGCTTCTGGTGCAAAAATTCTTAGCCTTTCTTGCAGTCGCCTGCCTGTCGTCGGCAAGCATCGCGGTAACGCCCGCTGCCTCCGGCAGTGCGCCGCGCGACACAGCCGCCGCAGCGGCCACCCCGGAAGGCGAACAGGCGGCACGCGCCGTACTGGAAGCGCTGGGTGCGGTGGTGCGGGTCAAGGTCAGGGCGATCGCCGACGCCCGTTCGCTGCGCACCCTGGGCCGCGAGCGCGAAGGTAGCGGCATCGTGCTGGCATCCTCGGGCATGGTGCTCACCATCGGCTATCTGATTCTCGAGGCGGAATCGATCGAGTTGACCGATGTCAACGGCAAGACTGTCACCGGCAGCATCGCCGCCTACGACCATGCCAGCGGTTTCGGGCTGGTCCGGCCCACCGTGCCGCTGGCCGTCGCCGGCGCCACCCTGGGCACCTCGAAGGATGTCGCCGAATCCGAAAGGCTGATTTTTGCCACCCATGGCGGCAAGGAAAACGCATCGCTGGCGACTGTGGCCTCCAAGCGCCGCTTCGCAGGCTATTGGGAATACCTGATCGACGATGCGATCTTCACCGTGCCGCCGCGCGGCGACCATTCCGGCGCGGCGCTGATCAATCGTGAAGGCAAACTGGTCGGCATCGGCTCCCTGATCGTGGCCGACGCCGCGGTGCCCAACCGGCGCTCCCCCGGCAACATGTTCGTGCCGATCGATCTGGTCAAGCCGATCATCAGCAGCATTGCCGCCAATGGCCGGGCCAGCGAGACACAGCGCCCCTGGATCGGCCTGTCGACCCAGGAGGTTGAAGGTCGCCTGTTCGTGATCCGGGTCCAGGAGGACAGCCCGGCGGCGGCGGCGGGCCTGAAGACCGGCGACATCATTCTCGCGATCGGTGGCGAGAAAGTCGCCTCGCTGGAAGAGTTTTACGCCAGGCTGTGGTCCGCTGGCCGGCCGGGAACCGCGATCCGCCTCAACGTGCTGCAGGGTGCCAACATGCGCGAGGTCGATGTGAAGTCGATTGATCGCCTGCAGTACATGCGTGCGCGCCCGAGTCTGTAGGACGGGCATCGCATGCCCCGCCAGATGCAATTCAGACCGGTGGCGGCCTCGGTGAGGCCGGCGACGTACGCACCGCACGCCCCGTTGCGGTCAGGCGTTCCCACATGACTTCCGGCGCAGGATCGAACAGCA
>JAYTDE010000147.1:0-9515 GCA_043736195.1 Burkholderiales bacterium
GATCGATGCCGCGATGCATCAACTGAACCAGACCGGCTACATGCATAACCGTCTGCGCATGGTGGTGGCGTCATTCCTGACCAAAGATTTGGGGCTGGACTGGCGGCGCGGCGAGCGCTATTTTGCCGAACATCTGAACGATTTCGATTTGTCAGCCAACTGCGGAGGCTGGCAGTGGGCGGCCTCGACCGGTTGCGACGCCCAACCTTACTTCCGGATTTTCAACCCGATCACCCAGTCCGAGCGCTTCGACCCGCACGGTAAATTCATTCGCCGCTACCTTCCCGCATTGAGCGAGCTTTCCGATCGCACCATCCACGCGCCTTGGCTGGCGCGCCCGCTGGAACTCGAAGCGGCAGGCGTGCGCATCGGTGACAATTATCCAGCGCCGGTGGTGGATCATGCGATCGCGCGGCAACACACCCTGGAACGGTTCAAGGTCGCCAGACAGGCATGACGCACGCCCAATTCGTAGCCGGCCTGCATAGCGGTCGCTTGCAGGCCCGCATAAACCCGAAAGCCGCGGCAAGCTTTGTCTCTTCCCGTATGCTGCTGCCCTGGTTTTTGCTGCCACTATTCGGCACCGCGGTGGCACTCGGCCTAAGCGGCCGGATTGCCTGGGGCGCTGGTGTATTGGTCGCCACCGTCACCTTGCGCTGGCTGGCAGCCCGCACCAGCGCAGGCTACGTGTTGCAACGCGCCATCGGCGACGCCGGTTTCTATGACGAGGCGCGCACAGCCGGCGTATTGCACGTCGACGAAAACTGATTGACGAAAACTGATGCCGGTGCCCGCCGAAGGGCGTTACACTTGAATCGAGGGCATATTTCCGAGCCCGACAGGAGACAAACATGTACAAGCGCATATTGCTCGCTTATGACGGCTCTGCCGAAGGCCGGAGAGCCTTGTTTGAATGTGGTGATCTGGCGGTGCTGCTTAACGCACAGGTCGATCTGCTGGCGGTGATCCCCTCGTATGCCGGCATCATGGTGGCCGAAGGCATGATCATCGAAGACAACTATGATCAGGAGCGCAAACGCTACCAGGCGGTGCTTGATGAAGGGCTGGCCGCTTTGCGCGCCCGCGGCTACAAGGTGGAGGGCCAGGTGGCGCATGGCGAGCCGATTGACGAGATCTGCAGCCGCGCCAAGGAACTGAAGGCCGATCTGGTTTGCGTGGGGCATCGCCAAGCCAGTACCTGGGCACAACGCTGGTGGCGCGGATCACTGGGCAAGACCCTGGTCGACAACGCGCCCTGCAGTGTGCTGATCGCCATGGCGCCCTGAACTTGGCCGTTTAGCGGGCGGCGGCGCCAGAATAGCGCCGCGAAAAGGCAAGACAGCGCGGTCGCGGGCCCAACGCTGCGCTGACCCCATGCGACTCCGTTGATTCGCGATGCGTCGGATGCCGCGCGCATTTGCTCCTGTTGTGCGATTCTTGCCGATCCGCCGCGCCGCGCGGCCCGACGATGCCTGCGACGCCCCGCTGTGCGACGGCAGGCCAGCTTATCATTGCACGCTCGACCATTCGACTTGGCTTTCATGACCACCAACCTGTTCGACTTGAGCGGCAAGCTGGCACTCATCACCGGATCTTCGCAAGGCATAGGTCTGGCGCTGGCGCATGGTCTGGCCAGTGCCGGCGCGCGCATCATCCTCAATGGCCGCGATGGCGCCAAGCTTGCACAGGCCCGTGCCGGGTTCGCAGCCGACGCTCGTGTCGAATGCCGCGCCTTCGATGTCACCGACGAGGCAGCGGTAACCACGGCGATCGACGCGATCGAAGCCGAACTCGGACCGATCGACATCCTGGTCAACAACACCGGCACCCAGATCCGCGGTCCGCTCGAAGATTTCGATACCGCCGACTGGCACCGCCTGATCAATACCAACCTGAATTCGGTGTTCTATGTGAGTCGTGCCACGGTACGGCACATGATCCTGCGCCGCCGCGGCAAGATCATCAACATCTGCTCGGTCAACAGCGAGGCCGCACGCTACTCGATCGCCCCATACACCGCCACCAAAGGCGCGATCAAGAACCTGGCGCGCGGCATGTGCGTCGATTGGGCGCGCCACAATATCCAGGTCAACGGCCTGGGGCCGGGCTACTTCGACACCGAGCTGACACGCTCGCTGGTGGAAAACCCGGAATTCACCGCCTGGCTCAAGAATCGCACGCCCGCGCAGCGCTGGGGCAATGTGAAGGAGCTTGAAGGCGCCGCCATCTTCCTGGCCTCCGGCGCCTCCGATTTTGTCAATGGCCATGTGCTGTATGTCGATGGTGGCATGCTGGCCAGTCTCTAGGATGTCCGTACGATGAGCACCTTCCTGCCGTATACCGACGAACACCATGCCTTGCGCGAAACGGCACGCCGCTTTATCGAGAGTGAAGTCCAACCGCACTACGCGCAATGGGAAAAGGATGGCCAGCTGCCGAAAGCGCTGTATCGCAAGGCCGGCGAGTTGGGTCTGCTTTTGACCACGATCCCCGAGGAATACGGCGGCGGTTGCGGCGATTTCCTGTTTGCCCACATTGTCAACGAGGAACTTGGTTTCGCCGGCGCCACCGGGCCGCAGTTCGGCCTGCATTCCGACATCGTCGCGCCCTACATCCTGCACAACGGCAGCGAAGAGCAGAGCGCACCTGGCTGCCGCGCATGGCCGCGGGCGAGACCATCACCGGCATCGGCATGACCGAACCCGGCACCGGCAGCGATCTGGCCGGCGTGCAGACCAGTGCGCGCCGCGACGGCGACCACTACGTGATCCGCGGCCAGAAGATCTTTATTTCCAACGGCCAGATCGCCGACTTGTTCATCGTGGTCGCCAAGACCGATGCGGCCCGGGGCGCGCACGGCATCTCGCTTTTTCTCATCGAAGCGGATCGCCCGGGATTCGCCCGCGGACGCAATCTCGAAAAAGCCGGCATGAGTGCTCAGGACACCTCGGAGCCATTTTTTGACGACGTGCGCATTCCCGCCGGCAACCTGCCGGGCGAGGAGGGCCAGGGCTTTCGCTACCTGATGACCGAGCTGCCGCAGGAGCGCCTGATCGTGGCGATCACCGCGGTGTCGGCCGCCGAGGCGACGGTGCGGCTGGCGGTCGAATATGTCGAACAACGCCACGCTTTCGGCAAGCCGATCGCGGCGCTGCAAAACACCCGCTTCAAACTGGCCGGGTGCAAGACCGAAGCAGCGGTGGGCCGGGCTTTTCTGGAGCAATGCATCGCCAGGCATTTGAAGGGCGAGTTGGACACGAGCGAGGCTTCAATGGCGAAGTTCTGGTGCACCGAAATGCAGTTTCGCGTCGCCGACGCCTGTCTGCAACTGTTCGGCGGCTACGGCTACATGAAGGAGTATCCGATCTCGCGCCTGTGGGCGGATGCGCGCGTGCAGCGCATCTATGGCGGCACCACCGAGATCATGAAAGAGATCATCGGGCGCGGCATGTTCAAGAGCCGCTGACCGGCCATCAGATGGACATGAGCACACAACAAGCCTGCCTTGCGGCCACGCGCCTGATCGACAGCGACCACCCCGAGGTTGTCGCATTCACGCGGCAGCATGCGCTAGGGGCTGACGATCGTGAACGGGCGGTGGCGCTCTACTACGCGGTACGCGACCAGTTTCGCTACGACCCCTACCGCATCGACCTTTCGCCGGCAGGCATGTGCGCCAGCGGCGTGCTGGCACGCGGATTCGGCTGGTGCGTGACCAAGGCCGCCTTGCTGGCTGCCGCATGCCGCGCAGCCGGCATTCCGGCGCGTGTCGGGTACGCGGATGTGCGCAACCACCTCAGCACCGAACGCCTGCGCGCCACGCTCAAGACCGACATGTTCGTGTGGCACGGGTACACCGATATCCTGCTCGACGGCGTGTGGCGGAAGGCGACACCCGCATTCAATATCGGCCTGTGCGATCGTTTCGGCCTGCTGCCGCTGGAATTCGACGGTCGCGGCGATTCGATCTATCACCCGTTCGACCGCGCCGGCAACCGGCACATGGAATACGTGAACATGCGCGGCGCGTTCGATGACATGCCGCTGGACCTGATCGTGGCAGGCTTCGATGCGACTTATCCGGCCATGATGGCCGACATGAACGCCAACCAGGCGGCCGACTTCGATGCCGACGCCCAACGCGAGGCGCGCTGAACGCCACCCTTCGGGCTGCCAGGATAGCGCTGAACAAGTCCCTGGAATGCGGGCTATCGAACGGAGGCACCTTTCAATGCACCCGGTTGAAAAGGCGGTCTTCTCAACCTACGGACTTATTCAGTGTTTCCTTAGCGCAAAAGATTTTTGATCAGGGTTGCCATGCCCATGCCGCTGCCCAGGCACATGCTGATGATGGCGTAGCGTCCCTTGGTGTCGGCCAGATGATGCATTGCGGTGATGGTCATGCGTATCCCCGTGGCCCCGGGCGGATGGCCGATGGAAATGCCGCCGCCGTACAAGTTGGTGATGCCGCGCGAGATACCAAGCGGCTTCTCGGCGTGCAGGTTGACCACGGCGAAGGCCTCATTGATTTCAAAGTAGTCGATGTCGGTGATTTTGAGACCGGTGCGCTCCAGCAGCTTGGCGATCGCCGGTACCGGGCCTGCGCCCATGATCTCCGGTGGCACCCCTGCGACCGCGTAGTCGATGATGCGCGCTTCGGGCGCGATGCCTAACTTTTCCGCGGCGGCGCGCGCGGCCACCACCAATGCAGCCGCGCCATCGGTGACGCCACTCGAGTTGCCTGCCGTGACCGAGCCGCGACCGTCCTTGCGAAATGCCGGCTTCAGGCTTGATAACTTCTCGCGGGTGATGGTGGTACGCGGAAACTCATCGGTATCGAAAAGCCGTGCGCCCTTTTTCTCATGCAGCTCCAGCGGCACGATCTGGCGCGCCAGAAAGCCCGATTCGATGCCAGCCTTGGCACGCATCTGGCTCATGAATCCCCAGTCATCCATGTCGGCCCGCTGGTAATCGTGCAGCGCGGTCAGGTTCTCGGCCGTGTCGCCCATCAGCTCGCGCGAAAACGGGCAGCGATAGATGTAGTCGAGACCATCGACTAGTTGCATCGGGCCGCGGCCGGCGCCCCAGCGCATGTCGTGCGACAGGTAGGGCACACGGCTGTAGTTCTCGCCACCGGCGGCGATCGCCACGCTGCTATGGCCGGTGAGGATTTGCTGCGCCGCAGACAGGATCGCCTGCGATCCGGTGCCGCAGGCACGCACCACGCCCAGGGCCGCGCTCTCGACCGGCAAGCCGGCGTCGAGCGCGATCTTGCGGCTGACGAACAGGCCGTCATGGTCGACCGGCGCGGTGACGCCGAACACCAGATGATCGACCTTCTCAGCCTTGATTCCGGCACGCGCCAGGCTGGCCTTGACCACATGTGTGCCCAGGCTTGAAAGCGGAACATCCTTCAGCGATTTTCCGAAGTCGCCGAAGGCGGTGCGTGCGCCGCCGGCCAGAATAACGTCTGAAAAAGGCATGGCAGAACCCTGGGTTTGACAGGATGCGCGGAACAAAAACCTGGGCTGGCGCAATCCGAGGCCTTGAAGTATATTGCGCGGCGTACGCTTTAGCAAACGATCGTTTGGTTAACGGAACCGCCTCGCGGCGCGTTGATTCAAGTAGAGGTGGTAGCGAAGATTCGACAACTCCAACCTGAAGGTGCCCAATATGCGTGACGTTTACATCGTTGCCACATCCTGCACGGCGTTCGGCAAGCATGCCGACAAGACATTCAAGGATCTGGCGCGTGCGGCCTACATGGACGCGCTTGCCGATGCCGGGCTTGCGCGCGGCGAAATGATTGAACAGGCCTGGTTTGGCAATTGCGGCATGGGTCAATGGGGTCAGGGGGGCATCCGCGGACAAGTGGCGTTTACACCGCTGGTTGAGGAAGGTTTGTTTCCCGAGCGGGTGCCGATGATCAACGTCGAGGGCGGATGTGCGACGGCTTCGTTCGCTTTTCATGGTGCGTGGAAAGACATCACCTCGGGCGAGACCGAAGTCAGCCTGGCGCTCGGCGTCGAGAAACTGGTCAGCCCGGACCGGCCGGAGCGAGTGGCGGAGATTTTCGCCACCGGAATCGATCAGCTGGACCCCGAGAAGTGGCACGCGTACTACACGCGGGCAGGCCAGGAGGCGGGCAAGCCCTTCGAGACGGGGCCGGGCCGCACTGTATTCATGGATACCTACGCGATGCAGGCTGCGTGGCACATGAAGCGCTACGGCACGACGCAAAGGCAGATCGCCGCGGGTGCTTCGAAGAACCACTTTCACGGTAGCCTCAATCCCAAGGCGCAGTATCGCTTCGAGGTATCGGTCGATGAGGTGCTGGCGGATCGCGCCATCAGTTTTCCGCTGACCCGGGCGATGTGCTCGCCCCTGGGCGATGGTGCCGCCGCTGCCATTCTTTGCTCAGGCGAGGCGCTCGGCAACTTCCCGCGCGCGGCGCAGGCGCGCGCGGTGAAGATCCGCGCCAGCACTTTGTCTGGCGGCAAGTATCGCAAGCTCGATGAGCCGGGTTTGTCGAAAACAGCCGCCGACAAGGCGTATGCGAAGACGGGGCTAGCACCGGCTGATTTTGACCTGGCCGAGGTCCACGACGCCACCTCGTTTTGCGAAATCTATCAATTGGAAATGATGGGTTTCTGTCCGGTGGGCGAGGGCGGCCGCTTGATCGAATCGGGTGCGACTCGCCTGGGGGGCCGCATTCCCGTCAATGTTTCCGGCGGGCTGGTCTCGAAAGGCCATCCGATTGGCGCTACAGGTCTGTCAATGATTCACGAAGTCAGCGCCCAGTTGCGTGGCGAGGCAGGGGTTCGGCAGGTCACTGGCGCCAGCCTTGGCATCATCGAAAACGGCGGCGGCGTAATGGGCTTTGATGAAGCCGCCTGCGCCATCACCATTCTGGAGAAATGCGAATGAATAGCATCGACTATCGGCCTGAGGATCCGGCCACTCTTGCCAATCCCTACCCCTTGTTCGCGCAAATGCGCGCCGAGGACCCGGTGCACTGGAGCCCGCGGCTCAAGAGCTGGATTCTGACGCGTTACGACGACATCAAGCGCGTATGCTTGGAGCCGGAACGCATGTCCTCGGACCGGCTGCGCCCGTTTTTCGCTTCGATTCCAAGCGATGAGGCAAGAAAAATCGGAGACATCATGCGCTATTTGTCTCTTTGGATGGTCTTCAAGGACGCACCGGAACATACGCGCCTGCGGCGCCTGACCTCGAAGGTGTTTCACAACAAGTCCATGCAGGCGATGCGCCCGCAGGTTGAGACGATCACCGCATGGCTGCTGGCCGAAATCGGGGACAAGACCGAGTTTGATTTCGTGGCGGATTTCGCCGGCCCGCTGCCGTGCCTGGTCATCATGGCGATGCTGGGTGTACCGAAATCGGATCTGGTGCGGGTGAAGCGCATGTCCGACGAGATGGCCTTGTTCATCGGCTCGTCGCGCACATCCGCCGAAAAGTACGGCACCGCGGAGGCGGCGACGCATGAAATGGCCGAGTATTTCCGCCACCACATCGCGCAGCGCAGGGCCCGCCCGGGCGACGATCTTCTGAGCGAACTGGTGCATCTCGAGGACAACGGCGATCGGCTGAGCGAGGATGAACTGATCGCCACCTTCATTCTCCTGCTCTTCGCCGGGCACGAGACGACCACCAATCACCTGGCAAATGGCTTGCTTTCCCTGGCGCAATTTCCGGGCGAAGCGGCAAAACTGCGCGCCAGTCCTGACATCGCCGCCGCCGCGGTTGAAGAGTTATTGCGCTTCGAGGGCCCCTCGGGTGCCCAGGTCAGGGTGGTCAGCCGCGCGCATGCACTGCGCGGAAAGGACCTCAAGGAAGGTGAGCGCGTTTTCGTGATGCTCAATGCCGCCAATCGCGATCCGCAGGCCTTTCCCGATCCGGATCGGCTTGACCTCAATCGGGATGGTGTTCCACATCTGGCATTTGGTTTTGGCATGCACATTTGTCTAGGCTTTCCTCTGGCGCGGCTTGAGGGGCAGGTAGCGTTTCCCGCGCTGCTCGGGCACTTCCGGTCGATCGAGACGGTCGGTCCCGCGCCGGAATGGATCAACTCCCTGGTTTTTCGCGGCATGAAGGCCTTGAATGTGTCGGTGCGGCGATGATTTTCTGTAGCGCGATTGCCGCGGCGCGGCTGATTCGTATTGGCCATGCCCCCCTGCAGCCTGAGTCGCGGCAAGCGTAGTGGGGTCGACTGTACGAAGTGCCCGCAGCCGGGCGCCGCATGTCGACAATCGGCTGGCTGGACTGCTCGACGCGGCGGCGACACAGTTTGCTGCGAAGGGTTTCCAGGGCGCATCAATCCGTGACATCGTCCATGCCGTGGGAATGCTGCCAGGGTCGCTTTACTATCATTTCGCGAACAAGGAGGAATTGCTGCTCGCCGTGTACGCGGAAGGCGTGCGCAGAATTGACTCCGCTGTCGCCCAGGCGGTGTCAAGGCAATGTGACCCATGGGCAAGGCTCGAGGCCGCCTGCGTGGCGCATCTTGAATCCCTTTTGGACCAAAGTGCATACGCGAAGGTGGTTGTCAGCGTGCACCCACGCGACGCCAGTGCCGTCGCTAACGCATTGACCGCGCTGCGCGACAGCTACGAACGAAAATTCGTGGCGCTCCTCGCCGCGCTGCAGCTACCGGGCAAAGCTGACCGTAAGACAATGCGGATGTTGCTGCTGGGCGCGCTGAACTGGACACCGGTTTGGTATCGACCAAACGGTGCATCGCCAGAAAAGCTTGCGCGAGAGTATGTGCAACTCCTCAAACGTACCGCAGCAGTGGCCACCCGCGAGGTCTGACGAAGTCGGACGCCGAAAAGCAAACGCGCATAAACAAAAGGCCCGGTGAAGTCACCGGGCCTTTTGTTTGGAATAAACAGCTTGGTAGTGACCTACTTTCGCATGCGGAGTGCACACTATCATCGGCGCAGAGTCGTGTCACTGTCCTGTTCGGGATGGGAAGGAGTGGGACCAACTCGCTATGGCCACCAAGCTTGACTTGTCGCCTTGTGCGTTGTGCCGGGAATAGCACACAACAAACAAAGCCAATTCAGAAGAAGTATGGGTTGCGATTTCATGCACGACGCATGCATGAAGGCGTATCGTTTTTTGCGCGAATCACCCAAACCACAGAATGCACTGAAGCACTCAAGGTTATAGGATCAAGCCGCACGGGCAATTAGTATCGGTTAGCTTAACGTGTTACCACGCTTCCACACCCGACCTATCAACGTCCTGGTCTAGAACGACCCTTTAGGGGGATCAAGTCCCCGGGAAATCTCATCTTGAGGCGAGTTTCACGCTTAGATGCTTTCAGCGTTTATCTCTTCCGCACATAGCTACCCTGCGATGCCACTGGCGTGACAACAGGTACACCAGGGGTGCGTCCACTCCGGTCCTCTCGTACTAGGAGCAGGCCCCCTCAAATTTCCAGCGCCCACGGCAGATAGGGACCAAACTGTCTCACGACGTTTTAAACCCAG
>JAYTDE010000148.1:0-1799 GCA_043736195.1 Burkholderiales bacterium
GCGCATCCGAATGCCGAGGCGAACACCCTGCAGCAGTTCCTCAAGCTCGAAGCGGCGGACGCCAACAAGAAGCGACTGATGGCCAACGGCGGTGTCGGCTCGCCCGGGCATTTGGCCGCCGCGTACCTTGAATCGTTGGCCGGGGTCAAGTTCACCCATGTGCCGTATCGCGGTGCCGGTCCTGGCATCATCGACGTGGTGGGTGGCCAGGTGCCCTACATCCTGTCGACCACAGCCGGCCTGATGCCGCATATCCGCAGCGGCAAGTTGAAGGCGATCGCGGTGACCTCGCCCGAGCGCTCGCCCCTGATGCCGAATGTGCCGACCATCGCCGAGAGCGGCTTTCCCGGCTATGACATGGACACCTGGATCGGCATGTTTGTGCCGAAAGCCACGCCCGCCGCGGTGGTCAAACTGTTGCACGAGGCCACGCTCGAAGCACTGAAGTCGCCGCAGGTCAGGGAACGCGTCGAATCGCAGGCCGGGCGCATCATCGGCGGCTCGCCCGAGAAGCTCGATGCGCTGGTGGCCGAGGACATCAAGCGCTATACCAAGATCGTGCGGGATTTCGGCATCAAGGCAGAGTAGCAAAGCCGGAATGGAAAAGCTTGCGACACAAAGGAAGTCGTGATGTTGAAGATTCTCGGACGCGCCAATTCGTTCAACGTACGCAAGGTGCTCTGGCTGTGCGATGAGATCGGCCTGCCGTTCGAGCGTGAGGACTACGGCCGCGGGTTTCGGCCCACCAACACGCCGGAATTCTTGAAGCTCAATCCGACGGGACAAGTGCCGTGCGTGATCGACGACGGCTTCGTGATGCGCGAGTCACACGCGATCCTGCGCTACCTTGCCGCCAAGCACGACGCGACCTCCCTGTACCCGACTGACCTTAAGCGGCGCCAGAGCATCGAAGCCTGGATGGATTGGGTAGCCTACGACGTCACGCATTCGATGCGCGGGGCCTTCCTCGGCGGGCAACTGCAGGAGCCGCCATGGAACAACGCATGGTTCGTGACACAAGGTCGCCTGGACCTGAGCGCGCAGATGAAGCTGCTCAATGAAGCGCTTAGCGCCAATGGCCCTTATGTGCTGGGCTCCGACTTCAGCTTGGCCGATATCCCGCTCGGGTTGGTGGTGAACCGCTGGTTCTCGCTCAAGGATATCGCGCGACCCGAGTTTGCGGCGCTGGCCGCCTACTACGAACTGCTGACCATGCGACCGGCCTACCGGGCGCATGGTCGCAACGGCCTGCCATGACATCCTCGCGGAGCCACATGGCCTGGTTGCCACACGTGGCCACCTGACGGAGCCGGCCAGGCGCGAGACGGGCTTGACGGACGAATGCGTGCTGCGCCGCTTGCGCAAAGTGCGCGACACGAGTAACTTTCTCGGGCGTACAAAGTTTGATCCTGCGGCGTGCTGCGCATTTCGTCGGCAGGACCATCACAAACGAAGGAGTCAGCATGAAACGATTCGCAGCAGTCGCTGCCATTACCTTGGGGCTGGCCGGGTTGTTCACCGCCGCCACGGCACAGGCGCAACAAAAGCAGCAATGGAAGTTCGTTTCGATCATTCCGGCCGGCCAGGATGCGTTCATCGACCGCTTCAAGGAGTTGGCCAGCGAGATCACCAAGCG
Organism: Burkholderiales bacterium; assembly: GCA_043736195.1. Taxonomy (GTDB): domain Bacteria; phylum Pseudomonadota; class Gammaproteobacteria; order Burkholderiales; family JAEUOS01; genus JAEUOS01. The sequence continues at coordinate 1,637 of JAYTDE010000148.1, forward strand.
CACCAATGGCCAGGTCGAGGTGAGCTTCTATGCCGCGGGCGAACTGCCCTACAAGGCGCCCGAACACCTGCGCGTCACCGGCCGTGGCTTGGTTGAAATGTCGGAGGTGGTCGGCAGCATGGCCTTCGGCGATGCGCCGGCGCTGCTCCTGGGTGACCTGCCG
>JAYTDE010000149.1:0-7482 GCA_043736195.1 Burkholderiales bacterium
ACAACGATAACGCACAGCGGCTGGCGCCGGTGCATTGACGGTATAGGCGTAGATCTGCCCGTCGGTGCTGGCCGGATGCGGCGCGAGGCGCCCTTCACCGGTGCCGTAGATATGGTCGAGCATGACAGCATCGCCGGCGTAGCCGCGCGGCTTCTCGAAAGAGCGCTGCGTCATCTTGCATCGATGTACATACGGGAGCAGTTCGGGCACGCGTGCCTTGGTGATCGCATAGTCACGCCAACTGCGACGCGACACGGCGCGCCGCCTTTCGTAGCAGTCATGCACGATGCGTTGCATGGCGTCGAGGTTGCGGCCGGAACGGATGAGATCGAGTACGTTGTTCATGATTGTTTTCCAGGTTGGATCGCCGTAGATCACTACTTCTTGCCATCGCTTGAGTCCGCGGCCGGCTTGGGATTAGGTTTAGGCTTGGGCTGCTCTATGTTGATACGTACGTTCTCCCGCTGTTTGCCGCTACCATCGGTAATCAGCAAGTAAAGAGGGCCGGACGGCACCTTTTCGAGTGCCTTCAATGAAGCAACGACGCTGCCTTCCTTTACAGCCATTGACAGAGCAACCTCGCTCTCGCCAGCGCCGTTTTTCCCGGACAGGTACACACGGGGAACGCCTTCGCCGCCCGATATCGTGAAGCTGAGGTTACCCTTGGCGGCAAGGCTCTGTTCCTCGTCAGGCGGATTGACGGCCAGAAGCGTGGTGCCATTGGACTGGCACTGTTCAAGTGCCTTGTTGGAAACGTGCAACCGATAGATACGCTCAAACATTTGATCCACGGTATTGCGGCGCTGATAGACCAACGCCTTGGCCTGCGCGAGGGCTTGCCGGGCGTCTTCGCCTATTTGCGATACCGGCGTCGCCGCTGCCGGCGCACTGGCCTGGCCTCGCAACTTTTCGATCTCGGCCTTGAGCTGTTTGATCGCCAGCGCGTTGCGTGCGTCGGCACTCTTCCCAGACCTTTGAAGTCCGGCAACCGCTTTGTTGATCTCATCGATGGATTTGTCAATCAATTGGCCGGGGGCTCTGGGCGGTTGCGCTTTATCCGGCGCTGCGACGACCGCTGCAGGTGCGCCCGCATTTTGAACGACCGGGGAATCGGCTTTTTCCTTGAATTCATTGATGTCACGCAAGTTCAGCGAGTCCGGGCGTAACGCGTCCACATTGCGACTGATCTGCGCGGAAATACTTCCCACTAACCCTTGCAGCTGATCCAGCCGCGGCTCGGTGCGCTGCAGTTCGGCACTGACCGCGCCAACGATAAGATCAACCCGTTTCTTGAGAACGAAGCCAGCGGTTTCCACTCTTGCTCGAAGAGCCGCTGCCTGGATGACTTTTTTCTCCCCAATCTGGCGCGCGCGACGAGCTGCCGCCAACTCGGCGTTGAGGTTTTCGAGCATTTCCTTGGGCGCCCCCTGCTCCTCGAGCAGATTCTGGCTGATCTCAATCTTGTTGATCTGTATGTCGAGACTCCGCACCGCTTCTCCGAGACCATTCGCACCATTGACCTGGTCACCCCACCATTCCTTAAACTCGTCTTGCGGAATCAGGTAGGGCCGACTGCGCCAGATCGCGCAGCTGATCGCTTTGAATCCCTCGACATAGGCCGTCTCGCCTGGCCGATTGGTGAACCAGGAGAACAAGGCGTAGCCGGTACCGGCTGCGGCGGTTCCGAGTGCAAGATTGCGCCGCGCCGATACACTATCGGTAGTCACCCCCTTGTATACGATCCACGCACTGAGTGGAATAAGAAAGAGCGCATCGACGTTGCGCATTGCGGCATGGTTGCCCACTGCGTTGTAATAGATGTCTCGTTGGAGATTCGCCGCTCTGATGCCATTTTCGATGTCTCCCGCAAAGGGCGCTGCCGCGGCACTGCGGACGGGATCGGCAAGTTCCGGTGCGCGCAAATGCGGATTGAGAACCCCGCAGCCGGCTACCGCCGGAATCAGGATCGCAGCAACGCCTCGCTTGACTACATTAGTCAACAATTTCATACCCCCCCCTTGAATCGGTGCAATGACTTGAGTGAATCGGTTGAAGGACTTGCGGGACACGCCGCAGCTCCGTGGCGTTGTTTGGATGCGGCTCGCGCAAAGCCAAACATGCGTGTCGCCACAGGCGGCAGTCGACCGATGCATGCGGTGAGCGTTCGCAGGCTTGCCTCGCCCGTCTTCTCCAACACACTTCGAACGTGTGTACGTGCGGTATTGGCTGCGCAGCCTATCTGCTGTGCCGCCTGTCCGACTGTGGCGCCGCGGGCCAAACCCGTAAGCAGACGCTGCTCTGCGGAAGTGAGGCCATGGGCGTGGGAAAAGAAATACATGCCCAGGGCATCCAAGTCGGGATTGCGCTCAAAGATCAGCACCGCCAGACGCGTGCCGGTGGCAATTTGAGTATCCAGCGGCAGCACCGCAACGCCCGCTTTGCTTCCCTGCCGCCCGACCATAAGGTACAGCCGCCGCCCAAGGCGAACGGCATTGAGTGCTTCACGCAGCCTCGCCGCATCCTCATGCGATGTTGCATCCACCACGCCGTCAATCAATCGCAGGCCATCGTTCACCTGCAATGCCGCCAGCCCTGCACTATTGGCATGCAGCAGCCTGCGACTTTGGTCGATCAACGCGATGCCGAACGACAGCATATCCAGCAAGGCGGACGACACGGCAGCGAGCGCTACCGATTCACTGCCTGTCGCAGCTTCAAGATCGGCCAGTTCGCGCTCCGCAGCGTCCATGCACGATTCGTCTCGGCCCTCGTCGCCGGCGCTTGCCGACCATTCCACACGTTCCTGCTTGTACATTCGAAGTCCCCTCAGACATCAACATTGAATGTGTTCGGAGCTTACGCAGAGGACGAAACAGGATCACGTGCATGCGTCGCGCGGCAAGTGTGAAAGATTCACACATTCGATCAGCGGGCGATAAGCGGGGCGGCTCAAATCAGGCAGGGAGGAATGTTGCAAGGTGTCGGCGCGGCAGGTTTATTCGCATCGCGGTCCCGACAAGGCGCCACTATGTCTATCGCATCGAGTCAAGCGGCGGTTCAAAACTGAACCGCCCCGAGTATTGGGGAGACCCCGAACTCTGAACAGATGGCGCCACGAGAGAATCAAACCGCATTCAACAGGCTACACCGCAGAAACGACACATGTACCAAGGCCCTATCCCCGACAATTGTGGCTGCAGCAAGCAGCAGCCGGCGGACATTTCGGTCTCGCCACGAGTCAAGCCAACTCCGGCACCGAGCGCCAGCGCTACCGTCGCCGCTAGCGCAAGTTTTGCGCGACGTGGGAAGCAATGCGGAGACGATCTCGCAACCGCGCTCACTCAAAAACAAGGCCATTCGACCAAGCATCGGTAGTACAGCTTAACGATCGTTCGCGCGCTTTAGATTGTCGAGATCGATGATGGCACCATGCCATTTCGCGCTGATACAGCCGAATTCGCGCAACTATTGATCATTACCAAAACCATGACCGCCGCGCTTGCGGCAGGTTTTCGTCATGAATTCCGCAATTCCCAATAGGCAGACGTTACCGTTTCAGCTAACCTTGTGCTGTGACGGCGCCGGGCGGTCGGCGGCCGCCATGATGTTTCCTTGGGGAGGGTGTTTGGACGATCTGCGGCTGTCCCAGTGGACGTTGAGCGCGCGTGTGGACGGACGCACGCTCGAGTTCAACCTAGGGGATGGCCGTCGTCTCTCGTGGCGCGCCAGCCGTCCGGCTGATCTCATTGATTATCCAGCGCGCCTGACTACGGCGGGAGAGCTCTTCGGCGCGGAACTTGCCGGGCGACTTGCCAGTAGCCCGCCGCGGCCGCTAAGCATCCTTTATGGCACTGAACCGGGGCTCGACGGCATCGACTGGGAGCACCTCGATCTTGGCGCCGCGAGGATGGCCGAGCACTTCGCCCTGGGGAGGCAACTGCTCAGCGACGCCGACGTGGCTCTCCCACCGGCTACGACGTTGGCCGAGACCTTGGACACTCAAGTTGTTTATGCCGGAGTTGCCGGGGCAAGCTTGCCGGCGCAACAGGTTGCGTTCGACGCTCTCGACCAGCATTGGGCCCACGAAGCGGTAGCGAATGGCCATGTGCTGTTGCTCGATGGCGTGCGCTTGTCCGATTTTCTGGACCGGGTCGGGCGGCAGCAACATCAACGCCTGATTGTAATTACTGGGTCTGAGTCGATGCGAACACTGGCCGATGCGCTAGACACCGGAGCCGCCGTGTTGTGCTTGGCGCATCCCGACGATCTTGCCGGCGAAAGCGTGGATTGTCTGCTGCAACACCTCGGCAGCGGCCTCAGCGTTGGCGATGCTGTTCGCTGGCTTCATCGCGCCGGCGCGCCGCAGCCGCTCGAGATCCGCCTCTATGGCGAGCCGGAGATGCGCTTCGTGCGCTCGCGGGCGCCGGAGTCGCGCCGCCTGGTGACAAGCTTGTCTTTCGACCTGGTGGAAGCAACCGCAATGATTACGCAACTCGGTGACGAAACCTACGCCGAGACGCTGGCGAACGTGCACGCCCGCTGCACTGTCATCGTGCGCCGCCATGGCGGCCAGCCCGACGACCCGCAGGGAGACGACGGCGTGATGGGCTATTTCGGCCACCCGGTGGCAATCGAGGGCGCTGCCGTTCACGCCGTCCAGGCCGGTCTCGAGATCGCACGTACCGTCGCTGAACTTGGCGTCGCGGTTCGCGTGGGAATCGCCACCGGGCCGGTAGCGATCAGGGCGGGCCAACCGGTCGGCCTGTCGGTCCATCTGGCCGCGCGGCTGCAGCAAACCGCAGCCCCCGGGACGGTGCGGGTTTCGGAATCGACGCGTCGCCTCGTCGCCCATGCCTTCGATTTAAAGCTGCTTGCGGACCGGCCGCCGCTGAAGGGCATCAATGCGTCGGAGGCCATCTACCTCGTCGCCGGCTCGAGCCATGATATTCAAGAGCACCGGTTCGAGCGCCTGCACGCGCTCACGCCGATGGTCGGCCGGCAGACCGAACTCGAGGAACTGCACCGCTATTGGCACGCGACGCACGCGGGCGAAGGGCGGGTGGTGGCCGTGAGAGCCGAGGCCGGGATGGGCAAGTCGCGCCTGGTGCGCGAGTTCCGGCGTCAACTGATGCAGACAGGCGTCCACGTGCTGGAGTGCCGCTGCCGCACTGACGCCAGTGCCAGCCCGTTCCTGACGTTGGTTGAGGCCTTGCGGCGCTGGCTCGGCATCGCTCCGGGCGATGCGACGGCACAGTCACTGCAAAAGCTGGCGACCGCCCTGCCCGTTCACGCCCGCAAGGGCGAGCCGTTCGCGCTGCTTGCGGCCTTGCTGGGGCTCATTCCTCAGCCACCGCAAGCAGGGCCGGGCAGCACGCGCCAACGCCTGCTGGGACTTCTGGTGGACTGGTTCCAGGCGTTCGCCGGCGGCAAGCGTTGCTGCCTGATCGTTGAGGACTGGCATTGGGTCGACCCCTCGATGCGCGAATTCGTCGAGCGACTGGTCGAGAGCCGTGGCGGCCCTGGCCTCTTAGTGTTGATCACGGTGCGCACCGAGGCGATGGCACCACCATTTGTCGCAGGCCCGCACGATCAGATTGAGCTGCCCAGGCTGCGGCCCGAGGCGGCGTTCGATCTGGTGCACTTCGTTTGCGGCGACACACAGCTGCCGACCCGTCTGCTGCGGCTGTTGGCCGAGCGTGGCGACGGCGTACCGCTGTTCCTCGAAGAGGCGGCGCGCATGACGCTGGAACTCGGTGTCGACGGCGCGGACTTGGACATGCGCGCGCTCGAGCTGGTGCCCGATTCGCTGCAGGACCTGCTCACGGCCCGCCTCGACGGCCTTGGCGCCGCCAAGCCGGTCGCCCAAGTGGCGGCCGTCCTGGGCCGGCAGTTCTCGCGCGCGCTGCTGGCGGCCTTGCTTGCAGCTGCAGGCCATGCGCAGGACGCCGCTGCGCTCGACGAGCGCTTGGCCGTAATCGTCGAATCGGGACTCATGCGATCGGAACCTGATGGATGGTTCGCGTTTCGACACGCCCTGATCCGTGACGCGGCCTATGCTTCGCTGTGGACACGGGATCGCAGTGCCTTGCATGCACGAGTGGTGAAGCTGCTGCAGGAGCGTTGGCCCGACTTGGCCGCGCTGCAACCGGAACTGTTGGCGCTGCACCAGACCGAGGCTGGCCTGCATGCTGAAGCGCTGGCCCAGTGGGAACTTGCCGCCATGCACGCAGCGGCCCGCTCGGCCGAAATGGAGGCCATCAGTCATCTGCGTCGGGCCCTGTCAGTACTCACCCTTAGCGAGGAGAGCGTCGACCGCGACCGAACCGCGTTGCGACTGCAACTACTGTTGGCTGCCCGCCTACTGGCCACGGAAGGATACGGCGCCGACGCGGTGCTGCAAGCCTACCTCGAGGCGGAGCGCCTGTGCGACCGCATCGGCGACAACACGGCGCGGTTCAAGATCGAGATGGGACTCGAGGCTTACCGCTTCATGCGTGCCGACTTCGCGCCCGCGCTTGAACACGGTCGTCGGGCGGCCGCGATCGCGGCGCGCTCCGGTGACGAAAAACAGCGGCTCCAGGCGCACTGGGGTCTGGCCTGCACGCTCTTTCATCAGGGCGAGTTGCGCGCAACGATGCGCGAGATGGATAGCGCGCTTGCGCTCTATACACCGGCGATGCACCTGAAGTTCGGTATCCAGGATCCCGGCGTGATGTGCATGGCGTATTCGTCGTGGGGTCTATGGGAGCTGGGTCGTCCCGATTCAGCCATCGAACGTATCGATCAGGCTATCAGGATCGCCAGCGAGTTCGACCGCCGCTTCAGTCAGGCGGTGGCACTGGCCTACGGCGTCAGCATCCTGCTGCTGCGTGGCGAAACCGACGCCGCGCTGGTGCGTGCCGACGCCTGCATACAGGTGTGCGAAGACTCGGTCTTTCCGGTCTGGCTGGCGATTGCACGCTGCATGCGCGGCTATCTGCGCTGCGAACGCGGCGAGTTCGACAGCGGCTTGCCGGAGATGCGCGCCGGCTATGCGCAATGGCTGGGTACCGGTGCCAGGGTCTCGCAGCCGCTTTATCTGGCGCTGCAGGTCGAGGGCCTGATGCTTGCCGGTCAGTTGGACGCGGCCGCCACCCATATCGAAGAAGGGCTGGCGATCGTCGCCCGCTACGGCGAACGCCAGCTCGAATCCGACCTCACGCGCCTACGCGGCGAGATCGCGTTGCGCCGCGGCGATGCCGCCGCTGGCGAAGCCTGGCTTAAGAGCGCTTATGCGATAGCGCTGCGGCAGCACCGGCTGGGCTTCGCGCTGCGCAGCGCCACTTCGCTGGCGCGGCAATGGGCCACCGTCGGACAGCATGATCGCGCGCGCCGCCTGCTGGTGCCGCTGGCCGCTCGCTGGAGTGAAGGTCGTGCCACCCGCGACCTGCGCGCGGCGGCGGTGGTGATCGAGTCTTTGGGCTGAGGTCTAACTGGGAGGTT
>JAYTDE010000150.1:0-3594 GCA_043736195.1 Burkholderiales bacterium
CGCCGCATGCCGGCATCCTCAATTCGCCATGGTGCCCGGCAGCCAGAGCGCGATCTGCGGGAACGCGATCACCAGGCCGAGCGCGACAAATTGCAGGCCCATGTAGGGCCAGATCGACCGGAAGATATCGCCCAGCGAAATACCCGGCGGCGTGACACCCTTGAGGTAGAACGCGGCCGGGCCGAACGGCGGCGAGATATAGGAGATCTGCATGTTCATGCAAAAAAGAACACCCATCCATACCGGGTCGAATCCCAGCTTGACCACCACCGGCACAAAGATCGGGGCGGTCAGCAGCAAAATGCCGATCCAGTCGATGAAGCAGCCGAGGATGATCCAGACGATCTGGATCAGGATCACCACGCCGATCGGGCCGACCGGCAGGCTGGTCATCACATCCTGGATCAACTTGGTTCCGCCGGCTAAGGTGTAGACCCCGATCAGTGCGGAAGAGCCGAAAAACAACCAGTAAAGCATCACCGTGACCTTGGCCGTATCCTCGGCGGCCAACCTGAGCTTCTCCCAGGACAGCTTGCCGTTCCACCACATGGCGGCGATCGCGCCGGCGACGCCGACGCCGGCGGCCTCGGTTGGCGTTGCCCATCCCAGATACAGTGAGCCAAGCACGCTGAACGCAACCATTCCGGGCAGAATCAGTTCACGCAGCAGCGCGATTTTCTCGCGCAGCGTAATCGCCAGTTCCTCTTCGCTGGCCGGCGGCGCGAAGTCGGGACGCTGCTTGCAGCGGATGATGATGTACACGATGTACATCCCCGCCAGCATCAGCCCGGGGACCACGCCGGCCACATACAGTTGCCCGATCGACACCCCGGCGGTAAGGCCGTACATGATGAATACGACGCTCGGCGGAATCAGGGTCGCCAACCCGCCGCCGGCGCAGATGCAGCCAAGCGCCAGCTCTTTCTTGTAGCCGCGCGACAGCATCGCCGGCAATGCGACCACGCCCATGGTGACGATCTCGGCGCCGATCACGCCGACCATCGCCGCCATCAACGCACAGGAAATGATCACCGCCACCGCCAGCCCGCCGCGGATCCGGCCGGCCCACACATGCGCCGCGCGAAAAATGGCTTCGGCGATGCCCGCCCGTTCCAGCACGCAGGCCATGAAGATGAACAACGGCACCGACAGCAGCACGTAGTTGCCCATCAGGGTGAACACGCGCCCGACGATCAGGGTCAGGCCCGGCCAGCCGAACAGCACCAGTGCGAAAAACACCGCCACCGCCCCGGTGGCAAACGCCAGCGGCAGGCCGGTCAGGAGGATGGCCACGAACACCATCACAAACATCATGCTCAAAAGTTCAATATTCATGACGCGCGGCTTTCCGCTTGCGCGACGCCAAGATCGCGCAGCAGGTTCGAGACCCCCTGCAGCAGCAGCAAGAGGCCGGCCAGGGGAATGGCGAACTTGACCGGCCAGATGCGCGGATTCCATGGCGTACCGGTGCCTTCGGCCTCGAGGAACGAGCCCCACGCCAGCGTGGTGCCTACCCACACCAGTGCACCCATGTAGATCACGAAAAAAGCGAAAGTGAAGAAGTCGAGCTTGGCGCGCGTGCGCAGCGCAAGGCGTTCATAAAGGACGTCGATGCGCACATGGCGCCGATGCGCCAGGGCGTAGCCGCCGCTTACCAGATAGGCTACCGCCGACAGGTAGATCGTGGTCTCATTGGCCCAGATCGTGGCCTGGCCGAACACGCCGCGCGCAATCACTTCATAGAGCACGGCAACCACCACCAAGAAGATGGACAGCGCGCAGCCGCGCCCGACCCAGCTGTTAAGCTGGTCGACCAGGTTGCAATAGCGATCGGCAAGCGACAGCCGCTCCGGGGGCAGATCCACTTGCACCCCGGTAGCGTGGCCCTGCACCATCAGGCGACGACTTTCAAGTCCTTGAGCCAGGCCAACTGCGAGTCATACGCTGTCTTGGCCAATGGTGACTTCTTCGACCAGTCATCCCAGGTACGCTGCGCGAGCACGCGTATCTTGGCCATCTCGGCTTCAGGCCACGTGACGGGGTTGACGTTCTTCGCCACCAGCTCCTTCGCCACCCGCACATCGTCCACCGCGACCCGTTGCACCTGGTCCCAGGTCCACTCCCGCACCGCCACCGACAGCAGCGCCTTCAAGTCATCCGGCAACTTTTTCCAGGCATCCATGTTGACGGTGAACTCCTGCACCGGCATCGAATGAAACAGCTTGGTCGGGAACTTTGCAACCTCATGAAAGGCCATGCGCTGGTTCATCGAAAGTGTGCCCCAGTCGGCGGCATCGACCACCCCCTTGTCGAGCGCCGAATACACCTCGCCACCCGGCAGAACCACGATAGAGGCGCCCAGCTTGGTGAGAACTTCCGCGGTCATGCCCTGCGGCGAGCGGAATTTCACTCCCTTGAAATCCTCCATTTTCATGATTTGCTTCTTCGACACCACCGACTCGACACCCCACCAGCTCACGCCCACCGGATAGGCGTTGTACCTGGCGTAGGCCTGGCGCAGCATCTGCAGTCCGCCACGGTGATAAAACCATGCCTCGGCTTGCCAGGGATGCTGATACCCGAAGACAAGATCCCCGATCACCGCCAGCCCGGCATCCTTGCCGGTCCAGTAGCCGGGCCACGACGAATGCGCCTGCAGCACACCGGCGGTGAGCGCATCGAGCGTCTCGAACGGCCCGGTCACCGCACCGGCGGCAAACGGCTGGATCACCAGCCTGCCGTTGGACGCCGCCTTCACGTGCTCGCAAAAATCCTCGAAGCACTTGTAGGTCAGTTCGGCCGCGCTCCACATCGACTGGCAACGCCAGGTGGTCGCCTGCTGTGCCCTTACGATCGCCGGCGCGCCGGCAATCGCGCCGCCAACGCCGGCGGTACTCAGGAACTTCCTTCTTGATATCGACATGTTGTCTCTCCTTTGGAACCACAGTCGGCGCTCTTGTTCGCGGCCGCAAGCCCGGACGCCGCGTCCCGGTCGCGCAGCCCGACTGCCAGTCAGGCAACCGGTTGCTTTTGATATACCGGTAACATATTACACACCGGCTTTCAGTGGCGTCAACGAATGGCGCCACTTAACTGCGCTGCAATGCAACACACAAGCCCTCACAACTTCTGCGTTACCGTCGCGCGTGTGAGTTCGTCGACATAGTCCATCAACCGGTCGGCGGCAACGCCGGCCCCGGCTTCGTCGCCCAGCGCGATCGCGCGTATGACGTTGGCGTGATGCCCGGCGGCCACCGGCAGGTCGTGCGCGATCCGGTAGTGTAGGAAGTAGAAGCGCCGCGACATCGCATGCGCCGGCGTAATCGCGCTGGCGGCGTAGGGATTGCGCGCACAGGCGGCGATGAATCGCTTGATGTCATAGTGATAGCGCAGGAACCTGAGCACATCGCCGTCGACCATGGCCTCGAGCGTATCGGCCATCTGCAGCAACTGATCGCGCTCCTCGGGCGTGGCGCGCCGTGCCGCACTCACTGCGATCAGGCGTTCCAGCACGCGCCGCACGTCCAGCAGCAGCAGTTGCTGGGTGATGTTGATCTCGGTCACCTGCGCACCGAATCTCGGCACAATCTTCAC
>JAYTDE010000151.1:0-2756 GCA_043736195.1 Burkholderiales bacterium
ATCATCCTGGTCGAGCACGACATGGATGCGGTATTCGCCCTGGCTGACCGGATCTCGGTTTTGGTGTACGGCCGCATCATCGTTACCGGTACACCAACGGAGATTAGGCAGAACCGGATGGTCAGGGAAGCCTACCTCGGCGAAGAAGAAAGCCCATGAGCGGCGCCATGCTCGAGGTTCGCTCGATCGAAACCTACTACGGTGCCAGCCAAGCGCTGTTCGGCATGTCGTTTTCGGTACGGCAAGGCGAATTCGTCACACTCATCGGCCGTAATGGCATGGGCAAGACCACGACCATCAAGAGCATCATGGGTTTGCTCAGCCCGCGCGAGGGCAACGTCACCTTCGCCGGGCACTCCCTGGAGCGCATGCCTTCCTATCGGGTTGCACAGCTAGGGATCGGCCTGGTACCTGAAGGGCGGCAGGTTTTCCCCAATCTTTCGGTGCGCGAGAACCTTGTGGCAACCGCAAACAATCGATCCCAGTCGCGTGAACCCTGGAACCTGGACCGCATTTATGCATTGTTCCCGCGCTTGAAAGAGCGTGAGCGCAACCTCGGCGCCAATCTCTCGGGCGGCGAACAACAGATGCTGGCCATCGGACGGGCTCTCATGACCAATCCCCGTCTGTTGATTCTCGACGAGGCCACCGAAGGACTGGCACCTTTGATCCGCCAGGAGATTTGGGATTGTCTGGCGCGCTTGAAAGCCGACGGGCAAACCATCATCGCGATCGACAAGAACATTGGATCGTTGCTCAAGTTGGCGGATACGCATCACATCGTCGAGAAGGGCAGGGTGGTATGGGGAGGCTCCTCCGAGAGCCTGCGTGCCCAACCCGAGTTGCTGCATCAGTATGTGGGGGTATGAAAGCGCCGCCATGGACATGGTGACCTTGGTGCGTTACTCCCTGCCGGTTCAGCACCGAGGCAATCGGGCGGACTTTACCGGAAGTGCGTTGGCACGTCGCGTCAAGCTATCCGAAAACGCTGGATACCCTTATCCGCGCAGTAGATACGGTCGTCAAGCGCGTGGCGGAGTTGACCGGCAACAAGTTTCAGGTCAAGGTTTTGGGTCTGTGCGAGATCCTGCCGGTCCTGCGGGTGCTCGATGCGCTCAAGAACGCAACAGTTGAATGCTGCCAGGCAGTCAGCTACTTCTGTATCGGCAAGAACCCCGAGTTCGGTTTCGGTACAGCCTTGGCGTTTGGTTTGAACACCCGGCAATAAAACGCCTGGATGAGGCTCGGTGGCGGCGTCGCGGCGATGAACGAGTTTTTTCGCGCCTGTAACGTATTGGGGATTCCGGCCGGCAATGCCGGCGCGCAGACGGGCGACTGGTACAGCAGGAAGATCAAGACGCTGGCAGATGTCAAGGGAATGAAGATGCGCATCGGTGGGTTGGGCGGCCTGGTGCTTGCAAAGCTCCGGCTGGTGGCAGGCGGCGCGCGGCTTCAGCAGTTCGCCAAGCCGATGACGGAAGCATCGCTCAAGGCAGCCGATGATCAGTACGGTGAACTGTCGACCAAGAGTCCCGAGTTCAAGAAAATATGCAAAAAGTGGGTCAAGTTTCGTGATGAACAAAATCTCTGGTTTTGCGCGCACGAAAACAGCTTTGACAGTCTCATGGCGACCCATGTCGGAAGGGGCTGACGCTTGTTGCTGACATCGTAACCCGGGGCCGCAGACGCGCACTAGCCGGTAGCGTCACGCAACCGGTTCCGAAAGTTTGCGTAGCTGTCTGCGCCGGCTATTCGTCCTTATCGACCTAGATCACTCTGGTCTGGCTTGCCTCCCCACATACAGAATGAACGTGCCGCGAAAGGAAAGTGACGAGGGCGATGGCCCGCATCGTTGGTGATGGTTTTGGCACCAGTGAGATACTCGAACAACATGCCGTCCGGACCTTCGAAATGCAGATAGATAGCGGTTGAGGTGGGCTCGCGGCACGGCCCCAGGACAACGCGTGCGCCATTTTCGCCAAGAAAATACCATGCGCGCATGACATCGTCGATCGAAACTACCTGATGCGCGATATGCTGGATGCCTGGTCGCTTGGCGGGCAACAAGGCGACGCGATGATGCATTTCGTCGAAGCGCAGCATGGGCGCGTTGCCAATGCGGTCGGATACGCGCGCACCAAGTACGCCGGTCCAGAACGCTTCGTCGCGAACTGGGTCGGTGCTGCGCAAGGCAACATGGGCGAAACCTGTGATGCCGGCGGCGCGCGGCGCGACAAAGGTCGCGTCGGTATCCCTGGCAGGAACCACCAATTCCAGCGCATTGCCGCTGGGGTCACGCAGCGCGATCATCGCTGCCACATTGCGCAGTGCGCATTCATCGCGCGAACCGCGACGCGGCGCCAACCCCAATGCTTCAAAATTCCGCGCCGCCGCTTTCAACGCTGCGACTTCTTCAACTTCGAACGCTATGATTTGCTCGCTAGGCTCACCTTCGAAATAGACCAGCGTATGGTGCCGTGCGTCGCTCCGGAAGTAAGCCGCATTGACCGTGCCGGCCGAGCCCACCCGTCCGGCCTCCTGCAGACCAACAATGCGAGTTGCGAAGCGTATCGCGGCATCAAGGTCGCGCGTACCGAGACGAACATAACGAATATTGCGAATCAGGGTCATTCAGGCACTGTCCGCGCCCATGTTGGACGCTGCAGGATTGTCGCCCGCCGCGCGAGCGGCACGATGTTGCGGCGAATATGAAAAGACCTCGGCGTTGCCAGATTGCAGATCTGCGCCTAGGCTTG
>JAYTDE010000152.1:0-2820 GCA_043736195.1 Burkholderiales bacterium
TCCTTTTTCGCCCGGAACACGATCCGGCCCTGCGCATTGACCTCCGCCGTGCTGGCGCTGGCCACACCGCGCTGGCGCACGGTCCCCGCAAACATGCCGATGGTGCCGCCGGACGCAACCAGCTTGCCCAGATTGACCGCTTCGTTTTGCGTGGCGGCGATCTCCACCCGCAAGTTGGGCGACTGCGGGTTGATGATCTCGACACTGGAACCGGCGGCCAGGATGATCTCGCCCTTGGGAGTGTGGATCACACCGCTGTTCTCGACATTTTTGCCGATGAAATAAACAAAGCCACCGTTCTGGGTGACGATGGTTCCCTGGTTGACCACATTGCCGGTACCGGGCGTGGCATCGAAGCGGAACCTGCCGGCCAACAGGTCGGCATTACTGATGCCCAGGCTGGAGGCGACAAAGGCCGCGGTGTCGATGCGCGCGCCGGCACCGATGGTGATGCCGCTGGGATTGATCAGGAACACGCGGCCATTGGAAATCAGGTTGCCGGCGATCTGCGAAGGATCCCCGCCAGTGACCCGGTTAAACACGCTGGAAACGGCGTTTTGCTGCACGAATTGGGTGGTGGCGCCGCTACCGATCGAGAAACTCTGCCAGTTGATGATGGCGCCAGGCGTGTTCGTCACCGTAAGGTGATTGCCGTTCTGCTGAAATCCGGCCGCGCCGTTGACCACCATCGGGTTGGTCGGCAGAACCTGCGCCCACGCGCTCGCCGGCCCGCAAAAAGCGCCGGCGACCGCCAAGGCAAGTACCCGGGGGCGCCATGCGCTGGCGCCCGAACACAGCAGTGGCAGAGCAGGTTTGTATCGCATCATGGTCATTCCGATCCGCGCCATCGCCTTCTTCAACGACAACGCCACAACAAAACGTGACCGGAATGGGCGCTTCGCCCGGATTCCGACCGATTTCCCTCACTTCACAATGCTAACGCAGAGGCAAATCGAGTGCCGCAACTGAACACCGAAAAACGCAAAAGCTTGTCAAATCCCGCGCCCCGGACGCGCCCGGGATCGGCGCGTGTTCCAGGGCTAAAGCCGCGGCAGCATGCGTTCGCGCAACACGATCGAGCCATCGGGCTGTACCTCGATATAGCCTTCGACCTCAAGCCCTTTCATGACCCGGCTCACCATTTCGCGTGAGGCACCGATCATCTTTGCAATGTCCTGCCGCGGCAGTTTTCCCTTGACCACCTTGCGGCCGCCAATATCCTCGGAAAATTCGAGCAGCACGCGCGCCACCCGGCCATACACGTCAAGCAGGGCGAGGCTTTCAATCTTCCGATCCGCTTCCCGCAGACGCTTGACCAGGCCGCGCATGATGACCATGGCCATTTCAAAATTGTCCTGCAACAAGGCGTGGAAATCCTCTTTCGAAATCGAGACAAACTCGCTCTGTTCGATGGTCACCACCGAGGCGGCTCGCGGCGCACCGTCGAGCAATCCCATTTCACCGAAAAAGTCGCCCGGCCCCAGCACGCTCAGAATCACTTCCTTGCCCTCCTCGTCCGACATCTGCACCTTGGTGCGGCCGGCGATCACGATGTACAGGCTGTCGGTCGGGTCACCGGCCTTGAGAATCGTGCGGTTCTTAGGTGCCGACTTGCGCGCCATGACGCCTGCCAGCGCCTTCAGTTGCGCCTCGCCTAGCACCGCGAACAGCGGAATGCTGCGCAGGATTCCAACGTGAATGCTGGGCTGAACCATTGATCGCTCCTGTTTTGGTTTCGTTACCTGATCAGAACAGATAAACCATTGCACCATGCATGCGGAATTGCTTGAGCGACACCGGCAACTGGGTGTTGCCGGTATTGCTGGGCAGGTTGGCGAACGATGCGTCCAGGCGAAAGCTGAGACTGTTGCCTACCGTGAGCCGAAGTCCGGCCCCGGTTCCCGAAGCGCTGACGCGCTGGGTATCGCCCGGCTGCGGCTGGTTGCGCACCAGGTGACCGGTGTCATGGAAAAAAACCGCGCGCAGCTTGGTGTTTTCACCGATTTTGAGGAGTCGCGAGAGTTCCGGCGTGTACACCTCGAAGTTGGCGTAGACACCGTAGTCGTTGGCGAACTGGCGCTCGGCAAACCCGCGCACCGTGGTCGCCCCGCCGATACCGAACTGTTCACCGGCCACCAGCATGTCGCGCGTGGCCTGACCGGACAAGTTGAAACGCGCCTGCCAATCGCTCGCAAACGCGCGATAGTGCGAAAAGCCGTAGCGGATGATGGTGTAGCCAGGGCGCGCGCCGGGTACCAGCCCGGTGCCCAAACTGCCGCGCGAAAAATCGAATGCGCGGCTGCCGCCAAATGAACCGCCTGGAATGTTGCGGATGTAGCTGGCGAAGAAACTCGTTTCCGAGGTCTGCTCGCGGTAGGTCCCGGCATAGGTCACACTGAGCGGCCTTACCGTGATGTCCGGGATGATCTGCTGCCCCCCACCGAGCGGGGTCACGCTGTTTTCATAGAAGCGCAGGTCCAAGGCGTAAATGAGGCGATGCTCAAGCTTGCCTATGGCCGCAAGGTTCTGGGTGTAGCGCACGCCATACACCGTGCCGCGGCCGGAAACGTTGAAGATATTCTGCACCACGCCGGAGTTGACGTTTGAGTAGCCGGCGGTGAAATCGAGTGTGTCGCCAAGTGCATACAGCGGTATGCGGTACTGCAGACCAAGAATCGCGACATCGCGGCTGTAGCCACGAAAGCGGTTGCGCTCGTCGGGCGACGTAACCACCTGTGCCGCAAACACATGGTCACGGCCCAGAACGTTGGCCGTCTGCATGCCAAGACCGATCCGGTATGAACCGGTATTGCCGGCCCC
>JAYTDE010000153.1:0-1956 GCA_043736195.1 Burkholderiales bacterium
CACGCGAAAACCATCTTCGAACGTTTGGCGCAGCAGGCCGATGTGCTGGTGGAGAACTACCGCCCGGGCGTCCTGGACAAGCTCGGCTTCGGCTGGCCGCGCCTGCATGAACTCAATCCCCGCCTGATCTACTGTTCGATCACGGGCTTCGGAAGTTCTGGCCCCTATGTCGACCGGCCCTGTTACGACACAGTCGCGCAGGCCTTGAGCGGGTTCTTGAGCCAGAACCTCGATCCCGAGCATCCGCGCATCGTCGGCCCGGCGGTTGCCGACACGGTCAGCGGGTTGTATGCGGCTTACGGAATCCTGGGCGCGCTGGTGGAGAGAGCGCGCACCGGCGTGGGCCGCCAGGTCGAAGTGGCGATGCTCGACAGCATGATCGCTTTCGGAGGCGCGGCGTTCGCCTCGTACTTCGCCGATGGCACGGTGCCGGGGCCGGTCAGCCGCCCCAGGGCGTCCCAGTCTTACGCATTGCGTTGCGCCGACGGAAAGCTGATCGCGTTGCATCTGGCATCGGTCGACAAGTTTTTCCAGGCGCTGACGGTTGCCATCGAACGCCCCGAATACGCGCAAGACCCGCGCTTTGCCACCGTGATGGCGCGCCAGACCAACTACGAGACACTTACCACCGAATTGCAGCGCATCTTCGCCACCAGGACGCTGTCGGCGTGGGTTGCGCTGCTGCTCGAACACGACGTGCCCCACGCGCCGGTAGCAACCCTGGACGAGGTCTACGCCGATCCGCAAGTGCGCCATAACGGGCTCTTCACGACGCTGCATCACCAGACCGAGGGAGATGTGAACAACACCCAGCGCCCGGTGCTTTATGACGGCGACCGCCAGGCCGGCGATCTTGCTCCGCCGACCCTCGGAGAGCATAGCGAAGAAGTGCTGCGCGAACTCGGATTCGAAGCGGCGGAAGTCGAGGCAATGGTACGCGGCAAGGCGATCCAGAGTGCCGCTCGGCCGCTTTCGGGAAAACCATCATGAGCACCAAGCCACTCGTTACCCGCATCTCGACCTTCGACGAAAAAGGGGCGACCATCCGCGGCAAGAGCTTGGTCGACGAC
Source organism: Burkholderiales bacterium (assembly GCA_043736195.1). Classification (GTDB taxonomy): domain Bacteria; phylum Pseudomonadota; class Gammaproteobacteria; order Burkholderiales; family JAEUOS01; genus JAEUOS01. Next base: position 1,071 of record JAYTDE010000153.1, read on the forward strand.
CTGATCGGCGAAGTCAGCTTTACGCAGATGATTTACCTGCACATCCTCGGACAGATGCCGACGCCGCCGCAGGTCCGCTTGCTGGACGCCGTGCTGGTCACGCTGGTCGACCACGGCGTCATGGCGTCGGTCGGCGCACGATCGGTCTACATGGCTTCGCCCGAGGCGATCCAAGGCGCGATCGCGGCTGGAATCCTTGGCCTCGGCAGCCAGTTTGGCGGCGTGATGGAGGAGATCGGCCGAAACCTTGAAACAATCGTTGCGGCACCCGATCCCGAGGTCGCCGCCAGCGCGATCGTGGCCGGGTACCGCTCGGCGCGGCAGTCGATCCCAGGTTTCGGCCATCCAGACTTTCGGCCAGAAGACCCGCGCACCATCAAACTGCTACAAGTCGCAGAACGCGAAGGCATGGCCGGAGCCCACGTCGCGGCGCTGCGCACGTTGGCCAAGGCGGTGGATACCAACCTGGGCAAACACATCACGATCAATGCGACGGCCGGAATCGCCGCCCTGCTGGGCGAACTCGGCGTGCCCTGGAAAATCATGCGTGGCTTCGCGGCCATCTCGCGCACACCGGGAGTCGTCGGTCACCTCTATGAAGAGATCACCAGCCCGTCAGCCTATCGCATCGGAATGATGGCGCAGGAGGCGGTTCGATACGTCGGCGATATTCCTCCAGAACGTTGAAAGACGCCAGACCATGAAACCTCTGCACTTCGTCGACACCACCCTGCGCGACGGCAACACCAGTCTGTGGGCTGGCGCCCTGCGCACTGACATGCTGCTGCCGATCATGGATCAGTTCGACCGTGTCGGTTATCAGGCGATGGAAATTGTCGACGTCGCATTCTTCAAGAAGATGGTCCGCGACCTCAAGGACGATCCC
>JAYTDE010000154.1:0-3096 GCA_043736195.1 Burkholderiales bacterium
TGCTGCTGGTCGCCTTGCGCGCCGCCTCGACGCCGATTCCGGTCGCCGCGACCATGAAATCGACCTTCGACTGCGCGAGTTCCGCCGCCGCGCTGAAAAAAACCTCACGCTTGCCTTCCGTAAAGCGCCACTCGATCAGGTAATCCCTGCCTTCGATGTAGCCCAGCTCGCGCATGCCCCGCGCGAAGCCGCCGAGGGTATCGGATTCGATTGACGGCGGGCGGGTGCCGATGGCGAGGAAGCCGATGCGACAGCCGCAGCGAACGCCCCGTCGATGACGCACCTGGGGAGGTGGACGTGCTCGTTTGGGCCTGAGCCGATCTCGAAGCAACCCCGGCCTGCAGGCGCATCAATGGGGTGTGGCCACCGACCGCGTGCCCGACGCCGAACTCGAATCCGCCACTGATGCGCTGGTGGATGAACTGCGCAGCCTCTCGCCACTGGCGCAGCGCACCGCCAAGAAGCTGCTCAAAGACGCCGATGATTCACCGCTGTCGATCGCCATCGAGCAGGGAGGCCACTGCGATTCGCGGCCGCGCGGCTCCGAGGACTTCAAGGAATGGGTGGAGGCGTTTCATTCCAAGCGGCGCGCCAGGTTCGTCGGGCGTCGAGGGTGTTCGCGGGGTGCGCCATTTGTAAAGACCTGTGTCGGGGAATCCGCGCATTCGGCACAGATACGCCGTCTGCAAGCCAGCATCAGCTTCCTTGACGAAGCCAATGACTTGCCCCTCGGCGCATCTGTTCTTTCTCGTGTCGGTCAGTCTTCTCGATTGACGAACCTTTTGAATTTACCTCGGTACGGCTGCGGGAAAGCAGGTCAGCCTTGGACAATCGACCGGCCATGCCGGGTTCGCAGGCCATTTTTTGCATCCTCAATCAATACCAGTCGGCAAGCCGCAATCCCGGCACCCGTGAAAACTCAATCGTGTCGCGCGTTACCAGCGTGGCCGACTGCGCAAGGGCAATGCCGGCAACCAGCGTATCGACAGGCCCCATCGGCGTACCGCGCTTCTCCAGCAATGCTCGCAGTCCCGCACTTTGTCTTGCAGCGGCGCGGTCGAAAGGGAGAACTTTTGTGACCGCCAAAAGCGTATCGAGTTGCTTGCGGCGCTTTTGCGGCTGCTGCGACTTCGCTATGCCCGTTTCAAGCTCGTACAGCACCGCCACAGGAATGCCGATTTCGGATGGTGCAAGAGCACTTATCCGCGCTGTCACACGTCCAGCCCCCTTGAAGTAATAGATCAACGTATTGGTATCGAGCGCGAACATGGCTGCTGTGCCAGACTGTCAAAACGCTTCGCGGGGCAGGTCTCTGCCTTTGGTCTTGCGAATTTCCTCAAGCGGCGGAAAATCTTTCCAGGCGCCCGAAAGCGCCAGCACCTCGGCAGGCCATTCGCCGGCGGTCTTCTCGCGCACTATGGCGCTGACCCATTTGGAGAGAGAAACTCCAGAGGCTTTTGCCGAGCGTTTGATTTGCAGATGCGTGGCTTCGTCGACGTAAAGGTTGAGTTGAGGCATGGTTGCGCTCCGCTGTGTGCAATTCACGTATATTACACGTATACAAAGAGGATTTTGTGCAAACGCCTTCGACTGCCTGCTTGTTCGGCAGGACTCCTCGCCGGTCGCTGCAGAGGCTGGTGCTGGCGGGGCGGCGCCAGGGGCTGGCGCCGTCAACGCCTGGCGCCCTGCAAGACCACGAGAAACTTAGCGCAATGAAACTCGAAGCCCTCCGCGCGGTGATCCAGAAAGGCGCGGACAGTGCAACGCACCACAGGCGAACGATACGGCGTCGCACCGGCTGAGAGCATGGGCATAAATCCACTGCGCGGGCCAATTTCGCACCTGCGATGCTTGAAGCATACGGGGGTACGGCTGCGCTTCTCGATGCGATCCTGACCCGCTCGCCACGATTTCTTCCCACGCTCCGCGGCCGGGAATCGACCTCAAGTCATGCCGGTCTCACCACTACGCCGGCGGCACCACCGGCAAGAGCACGCTCGACGCGCGATCCGGCCCGAAGTGCAGGGTGACTTTGCCGCCGAAGATGCCGGCAGGCCGGTCTTCCGGATCATCATGCACAAATGGCCCGCAACCACGCATCGGATGTTTCATGTTCGACAAGGTAGCCGCCGGGCCGTCCCACTCGTAATCGCGGCCCCGCAGCGTGAGTGCGATGGTGTAGCCTTTTGGCACGACGATGCAGGTGGCCCAGATTTCGACCTCGAGTTCCACCACCTGGCCGGGTTCGAGCAACTGCTTTTCATCGTGAGTGTGAAAAGGCCGGTAGGGCAGCGAGCACAGCGGGTCGAGCTTGCGGTGCGATGCGCGCAGCCAGCCCAGGCTTACCGGGGTGTGCGGGTCGAGCGCACCCTGGAACACCACTTCGGTTCCTTGTGGATCAAACACGCGCAATACGGCAAACACGTCGGCATCGACTGTTGCTGAAGACAGGAACAGTTTGAGCGCCGACGGCCCGGTGATTTCGGTCGCCTGCAGAAGTGGCGGGGTGCGGAAGGTCAGGCCATCGCCGGTGGCGTCGTAAGTCACCGAGCCGGCCTGGGTAACCGGTGTTGGCGACAGGCGCATGCCGTGCGGGTCAAGGTAGAAGTGGGTCCAGCGGGTACGTGCCAGCGGCCACTCGGTTTCGTGGCGCTCGACAAACTTCTCGCCGGGGTGGCGAATCTGCAGCCGGATGGGCGGCTCCTTATCCCAGCCGTTGGCGGCACCCTTGAGGAAGTAGTCGAAGAACTTCTTCTGCATTCTGACGCCGTAGTCGGTGTAGAACGGCGCCCAATGCGAGCCGCCATGCGCTTCCAGCCACTTCTGGCTGGACGCCGCCCCCAGATAGCCTTCGAGGTTGCCGCGCAGATGCAAGCCATGGCCGCCCCAGTTGGCAGCCGAGAGCAATGGCACCTTGACGCGTGACAGATCGGCCGAGCGCTCACGGTAGTAGGGGCCGTCAAGCTCACGCGTGAGCAATTGCTGCGCCATGTTCTCGCGATTCGCGACCAGTTGCTCCTGGGGCAGCGTGTCGGGGCCGCAGGCCCATTGGCCGGTAACCGGGCTCTTGCGGCCATTCTCACCCACACCGTGCTG
>JAYTDE010000155.1:0-10710 GCA_043736195.1 Burkholderiales bacterium
GGTGTGGTCGCCGATCCGGCAGTCGTGCGCCAGATGCACGTAAGCCATGATCCAGTTTTCATTGCCCACGCGCGTCACGCCGGCATCCTGCGCGGTGCCGCGATTGAACGTGCAGAACTCGCGAATCGTGTTGTTGTCCCCAATCTCAAGCCGGGTCGGCTCGCCGGCGTACTTCTTGTCCTGCGGCGCGGCGCCGAGCGAACAAAATTGCCAGACGCGGTTGCCGCGGCCGATGCTGGTGGGCCCTTCGATCACGCAATGCGGACCGATGCGCGTGCCGGCATCGATGCGCACACCGGCGCCAATCACGCTATAGGGCCCAACCTCGACATCGGATGCCAGATCAGCGCCGGAATCGACGATCGCAGTGGGGTGGATCCGGTTCGTCACGGTGCGGACCGGGGTCAGGCGCCTTCGATGGCGCGCACGGTGCACATGAGGCCGGCCTCGGTTGCCAACTGTCCATCAACCCGGGCTTCGGCCTTGAACTTCCACAGACCGCGGCGTACCGGCCCATCCATGCTCACATGCAAATGCAACTGGTCGCCCGGACTCACCGGTCGCTTGAAGCGCGCACCGTCGATGCCGACGAAGTAGTAAACCGATTTCTCGTCCGGCTTGTTGCCCAGGGTCTTGAAAGAAAGGATCGCCGCGGCTTGCGCCAGCGCCTCAACGATCAACACCCCGGGCATCACCGGGTGATGCGGAAAATGCCCGGTGAAGAAGGGTTCGTTGACCGAGACATTCTTGATCGCATGGATATGTGACCCGGCTTCGACATCGAGCACGCGATCGACCAATAGCATCGGATAGCGGTGCGGCAAGTGCTCCAGAATGGCACGAATGTCCATCGCGTTCATGGCTTGTTCTCCAACTGTTTGAGGCGCCGGCCGAGATCGGCAACGCGTTCGTTGAGGCTATCGAGATGGCGCAGGTGCGCCGCATTGCGCAGCCATTCACGCTGCGGAGCGAACGGATAGGCACCGCCATAGTTACCGGCCGCGGTGATCGACTTGGTGATCAGGGCGCCGGCCGAGATGTTGACGCGGTCGACGATGCTCAAATGGCCGAGAATCACGGCGCCGCCGCCGACGGTGCAAAAGCCGCCGATTTCCGCGCTGCCGGCGATACCCACGCAGCCTGCCATCGCCGTATGAGCGCCGACACGCACGTTGTGCCCGATCTGTATCTGGTTGTCGAGCTTTACGCCGTCGCCGATGACGGTGTCGCCCAGTGCTCCGCGGTCTATCGTAGTGCCGGCGCCGATCTCGACATCGTCACCGATGATCACCGTACCGGTTTGCGGAATCTTGATCCAGTGCCCGTCATCATTGGCGAAACCGAAACCGTCGCTGCCGATCGTGGCCTGGGCATGAATGATCGCATTGCGTCCGATCTTCACGCGCGGATAGAGCGTGGCATGCGGGAAAATGACGCTGCCGTCGCCGACTTCGGCATGCTCGCCAATGACAGCATGCGCTCCGATCGAAACATCGCGCCCCAGCCGAGCGCTGGCCGCCACGTGCGCGGAGACATGTATGCCTGGCGCCTGGCGCGGGTGCGGGTCGAGCAATTGCGCCACGCGCGCGAAACAGGCATACGGATTTTGATGCAGCAGCTTCGACACTTGAGCCAGATGGGCATTGGCTGGCGAAAGGATCACCGCGCCTGCTCTTGACGAGGCAACGTCCGCGCGATACTTTCCATTGGCGAGGAATGCAATGTCCGCCGGCCCGGCCTGTCTCAATGTGGCCACGCGCGCCACAAGCAGGGATGCATCGCCATCCACCACGCCACCCGTACGCTCCGCCAGAAAGGCGAGTGTCAGCGGGTGACCCGTCATGCCCGGCCGACTACTTGGCTTCAGCCAAGGCCTTCAACACCTTGTCGGTCAGATCGAGCTTCGGATTGGCGTAGGCCGCGTCCTGAAACACGGCATCCAGACCTTCCTTCTCGGCAATCACCTTCAACGCCCGGTTCGCCGATTGCAGTACGGTGGAGAATTCCTCGTTGCGCCGCCGATTGACATCCTCGTTGAATTCACGCTGCTTGCGATTGACATCGAGCTCAAGGTCGCCCAATGCGCGCTGGCGTTGATTGCGCTGCGACTCGCTCATCACCGGGATGTCCTTCTGGAACTTCTCGCTGTCGGTGCGCAACCGGGTGGTGAGCTCGGTCAATTCGCGCTCACGCCGCGAAAATTCGCCTTCCAGCTTCTTCTCGGCGCGCTTGGCCGCATCCGATTCACGAAAAATCCGCTCGGTGTTCACAAACCCGATCTTGCTTTGTGCGCACGCTGCCCCTGCGCCCAATGCCATGAGCGCAGCCATTGCCAATAAACCTGCTTTTAGATTCAACACCATGCTCCCGAAACTGCAAACGCGTATTTTGCCATGCGCCGCCCGCGTCCGCTAGAACGTGGTGCCGGCGGTGAACTGCACTCGCTGGATGCGATCCGTCACCTGCGGATTGAGCGGCTTGGCGTAACTCAGGCGCAATGGACCGAACGGCGACTGCCAGTCGAGGCCGATTCCGGCCGAATGACGGAATCCCCCACCCGTGGTTGCCCCGGAGCCATATACCCGACCGCTATCGACAAACGCCGCCAGGCGCAGCGAGCGGTCCTTGGCGAGCCCGGGAAACGGAAACAATAATTCGGCGGTCGCGGTCACGCGACGTTCGCCACCCAGCACGCTGTCGTCGGTATCGCGCGGTCCAAGCGAGTTGGTGTCGTAGCCGCGCACGGAACCAATTCCGCCAGCATAGTAGCGTTTGTTGAAAGGCAGGGGCTTGTTGATGCCGCGCGCTACACCGATGTCGCCGCGCAGATACAAGGTATAGGCCTTACTGATCGGGTAATACCAGCGATCGATGTAGTTCGCGCGCCAGTACTGCACGTTGCCACCCGGCAGGCCCAGTTCAAGGCCGCCATTCTGCAAACGCCCGCTGCGGGTGTACAAGGCGCTGTCGCGGGTATCGCGAAACCAGCTTACCGTGCCCGGCAGGGTAGCAACGTTGGAGCCATAGGTGGTGACATAGCTTTGCAGGCGGCTGGGCGCGGAGGCCCCCAGGTTATAGCTGGTGTAGTCGCCCGCGATGCCGAACACGAATGTATCGATCGGGGTGTACGGATAGCCGAACCGCACTCCAACACCGGTACTGCTGGTCTGATAATCACCCAGATTGACATTGGAAGCGTTGAAATTCCGGTGGTAGAGATCAAAACCGCGACTGATGCCATCGACGGTAAAGTATGGATTGTTGTGCGACAGCGAGTAGACCTTGTTGGTCTTGCCGGTGCTGATCGACGCCGCCACATAATTGCCGCTGCCGAAAATGTTGGCTTGCGCGATCGAGGTTGACAGAACTATTTTCTCGGCGCTGGAGAAGCCGGCGCCCAGTAACAACTGGCCGGTCGGCTTTTCCTCGACCTTCAGGCTGACATCGACCTGATCAGGCGAACCAGCCACCGCCGGGGTTTCGATTTCCGTATTCCTGAAGAAATCCAGTCGGTCCAAGCGCCTCTTGGACTGGTTGATTTTTTCGCCGTCATAGTAGGAGCCTTCCAGTTGCCGCATTTCCCGGCGCACCACTTCGTCGCGCGTACGGGTATTGCCGGCGATATTGATCCGCCGTACATAGACGCGCCGCCCCGGATCGACAAAAATGGTGAACGCAACGGTCTGTTTTTCCCGATTGATCTCCGGCGCCGCGTTGGCATTGGCGAACGCATAACCTTCGTTGCCCAGCCGGTCCTGAATCTTCTTGGTCGAAGCCGTCAGCCGTTCGCCATTGAACACGTCACCCGGCTTGAGATCGATCAGCGACCGCAACACCGACTCGCCCACCACCATGTCGCCGGCCAGCTTCACGTCGGACACCGTGTACTTCTGGCCTTCGTTGACCGCGATGGTGATGTAGATATCCTTCTTGTCGGTGGTGATCGACACCTGGGTCGATTCGATCGCGAATTCAAGATATCCGCGGTTGAGGTAGAAAGAGCGCAGCGTCTCCAAATCCGCCGTCAGCTTTTGCTTCGAGTACTGGTTGTCCTTGCTGTACCAGGAAAACCAGCCGCCCTCCGAAAGCTCGATCTCGTCCTGCAGCGTGCTTTCCTTGAACGCATTCACGCCGACAAAATTGATCTTGCGGATTTTCGCGATTTCACCTTCCTCAACCGAGAAATTGATGCCTACGCGATTGCGGTCGAGCGGCGTCACCGTGGTCTTGACGGTCATCGCATACAAGCCCTTCGAAAGGTATTGGCGCTTGAGTTCCTGCTCGGCGCGATCGAGCACAGAGCGATCGAAAATACGCCCTTCAGCCAAGCCGGCTTCGCGCACCGATTTCTTTACCGCCGCCGCATCAAACGCTTTCAAACCCGTGAAATCGATTTGCGCAATCGCGGGGCGCTCATCGATGGCGACAATCAGCACATCACCCTCGACCTCGATGCGCACATCCTTGAAAAAGCCGGTAGCGAAAAGCGCCTTGATCGCTTCCGCGGCACGTTCGTTGGTCATGCGGTCACCCACCTTGACCGGCAGGTAACTGAACACGGTGCCCGCATCGGTACGCTGCACGCCCTCGACGCGAATATCCTTGATCACGAACGGATCAAACGCGCTTGCGCTGTGCATTGCGAACAGCGAAACCAGGGTAGCCGCGAGTAAGAAAAACCAGGACCGGCGCGGGAGGCGCATTGAATGGACGCTTCTGTTCTAACCGGCCAGCAGCCGATTTATGTCGTTGTAAAGGGCCAACAGCATCGTTGTCATGACGATCATCAGGCCCAAGCGCGTACCGATTTCCATGACCTTCTCCGAAACCGGTTTTCCACGCAGGATTTCAACCAAATAATACAACAGATGCCCACCGTCGAGCATCGGAATGGGCAGCAGGTTGAGTACCCCCAGACTGATGCTCACCAGTGCGATGAAATTCAGGTAATAGACCAACCCCAGGCGCGCGGTCTTGCCTGCGTAATCGGCAATGGTCACCGGCCCGGACAGATTTCGCCACGAAACCTCGCCAATGATCATGCGCCCCAGCATGCGCAGGCTGAACACCGACATTTCGTAGGTTTGCGTCACGCTTTTGGTCAAGCCGTCAACCAACCCGTAGCGCACCTTGACCGGTTCGACGCGATCGCCGATGCGCGCGCCGATGCGTCCGACCCGGCCATCGGGCGCATCGACGGCCGCCGGTGTCACCTTTACCCGGCTCATCTGCCCGTCCCGGACAATTTCGATCACCCGCTCACGTCCGGCGCTCGCGCGCATTGCGGTGACAAACTCATCACCGCTCGCCAGTGCCCTGCCATCGACGGCAAGCAGCACATCGGCGGCGCGCAAACCGGCTCGTTCGGCCGGTGAGCCGGGCTCGACCTGCACCACCCGCGGTTGCGGCCGGAACAGCGCGAGACCGAGGGATTTCATGAAATCCCCCTCAAGTTCGAGCGTTTCGAGGCGGGTCATGTCAAGTGCGGGAAAACTGATTTCCCCAAGCGGATTGCGTACCTCCAACCGCACGCGTGCGCGCGCATCCGCCGAGCGCAGCAAACGCCAGTGCAGCTCGTTCCATGAGGCGACAGGCGTGTCGTCAATGCGCGCGATCAGGTCGCCCGATTTCAAGCCAGCCTGTTGGGCCACCGAGCCCGCCGCAGGTGCGGCGACCTGCGCCGGCGGTTCATCCACGCCATGCAGGTTCAAGCCCCAGTAGACAGTGATGGCGAGCAGGAAATTGGCGACCGGACCGGCCGCGATGATGACGATGCGCTTAGCCACGGATTGCGCGCTGAAGGCCCGATGCGCATCCGCAGGCGGCACAGGGTCGTCCGGATCATGGCCAAGCAGCTTTACATAGCCGCCAAGCGGAAACGCCGCGAGCGCCCATTCGGTGCCGTCACGCCCGAGGCGGCGCATGAATATCGGCCGGCCAAAGCCCAGGCAAAAGCGCAGCACCTTGACGCCGCACAGCCTTGCGGCGAGGTAGTGACCATATTCATGAAACGCGATCAATACACCAAGGGCAATCAGAAACGCGACCAGCGTGGAGAGAAAAGTCATGCTTCAAGCCTTTCCGTGGCACGCGCCCGCGCCTCGCCGTCGGCGGCCAGCACGTCGTCAATATCACCCAGCGGACGCGCCGGGAGGGCTTCCATCACGTCGGCCACCACAGCGGCGATGCGCGTAAAGCGCAAGCGCCCGGCCAGAAACGCGGCGACCGCGATCTCGTTGGCGGCATTGAGAGTGGTCGGCATGGTGCCGCCCGCGGCCAGCGCATCGTAGGCCAATGTCAGGCATGGAAAGCGTGCAAGATCAGGCGCCTCGAAGGTGAACTGCGCCAGTTTGAAGATATCGAACTTCGCCACACCGGCGTCGATCCGCTCGGGATAGGCCAGCGTCTGCGCAATCGGGGTCCGCATGTCGGGATTTCCGAGTTGCGCCAGGACCGAACCATCGGCGTATTCGACCATCGAATGGATCACGCTCTGCGGGTGGATCACCACCTCGATTTGCGCACCGGAAGCGCCGAACAGCCAATGCGCCTCTATCACTTCAAGGCCCTTGTTCATCATGGTTGCGGAGTCGACCGATATCTTGCGCCCCATGACCCAATTGGGATGGGCACAAGCCTGATCAGGTGTGACCTTTTCGAGAAGCTCGAGCGCGGTGGTGCGAAACGGGCCGCCTGACGCGGTCAACAAAATGCGCCTCACTCCGTGATCGGCCAGGCCGCGCGCGAAGCCGGCAGGCAGTGACTGGAAAATCGCGTTGTGCTCACTGTCGACCGGCAGGACAGTGGCGCCACCGCGACGCACCGCTTCGAGAAAAACCGGCCCGGCCATCACCAGGGCCTCCTTGTTGGCCAGCAGGATGCGCTTGCCGGTGCGCGCCGCGCCCAGCACGGCGGGCAGGCCTGCCGCGCCCACAATCGCCGCCACCACGGTGTCGGCCTGGGCAGCTTCGGCGACCTCGACGGCAGCCGCATCGCCCGCCAGTACTTCCGTGGTGCTGCCGGCCGCGCGCAGCCGTTCGCGCAGGCGCGACGCCGCGGCACAGTCGGTCAGCACCGCATAGCGCGGCCTGTGTGCCATGCACTGCGCCAAGACGCGATCGATACTGCTGCGCGCGACCAGTGCGAACACCGCAAACCGCGCGGGATGGCGCGCCACCACGTCAAGCGTACTCTCGCCGATCGAGCCGGTCGAACCAAGCAGGGTCAGATAGCGCATGCCGGATCCATCAGGCGTTTCTGACGAGCGAAAAAATCAGCATCGCCAGCGGCATGGTGGGGATCAGGGCGTCGATGCGATCAAGCACGCCGCCGTGTCCGGGCAAAAGTCCGCTGCTGTCCTTGACACCTGCGCGGCGCTTGAGCAGGGATTCGAACAGGTCGCCCAAAATGCTCAGTCCAACCACCGCGGCAACCATCAACAACGCCGCCAACACGCCCACCGCACCAAGGCGACCGGCGTAGCCGAATATCCACGCAAACCATGAATCCAGCGCGCTCCCGTTGGCACTGGTGGTGGCGACGCACAACAGGGCCAGCGAGGCCGCTCCGATCATGGCGCCGGCAACCCCTTCCCAGGTTTTGCCGGGGCTGACCGTCGGCGCCAGCTTGTGCCGGCCGAAACTGCGCCCTGCAAAGTAGGCCGCGATATCGGCCACCCATATCAAACCCATCAGGAGAAACATGAAAAGCGCTCCGGCCGCGCGCGCCTGCACCACCGCCCACCAGCAAGGAATCAGCACCAGCCAGCCCAGCGTCGCGAGCCACGCACCTTGTGGCACCGCCGGTCCGCGGAAAAACCAGTAGCACGCGATCCCGACCCACACGGCGACCGAGATCGAGTAGACCCACAGCGTCACCGCACTGACGTGTTCCGGAGCGCCCAGCAGAATCCCCCCCCCCAAGGCGGCGGTGACTGCCGCATAGGTCAGTGCGGGCGCGTGCGCAAAACCACACAGGCGCCCCCATTCCCAGGCGGCTGCGGTTACAAACAGCAAAACGAAAAGCGCCCAGCCGATGGCTGGCAGAAACGCCAGTGCAGGTACCACCAGGGCCAGCAGGATCAGCGCCGTGACGACCCGCGCCCTAAGCATTGACGCGGGTCAAGCGCGGCTCCATCGACGCCGCTTCGCCTTCGACACATCGCCTGGCTTCGCGCACCTGCTCGCTGGTCTGGCCGAACCGGCGCTCACGCAACCGATACGACGCGATGGCCTCGTCAAGGGTGCGCGCGTCAAAATCCGGCCAGAACGTGTCGGTAAAAAACAGTTCCGAATACGCCAGTTGCCACACCAGAAAATTGCTGATGCGCATCTCGCCGCCGGTACGAATGAACAAATCGGGTTCCGGCGCGTACGCCATCGCCAGATACGGCTCGAGGTCAGCTTCGCTGAAACAGGCCGACAGGTCGGGCCGGGCGGTTATGAGCGCCCGCATCGCCTGCATGATGTCCCAGCGCCCGCCATAGTTGGCGCAGATGGTCAGTGTGAGTTTGTCGTTGGCAGCGGTCTTGGCTTCGGCGCGCCGGATCAATTCCCGCAGTGCGGAATCGAAGCGCGTCAAGTCGCCGACAATCTTCAGGCGCACACCGCTGACGTGAAGCTTGGCAACCTCCTGCTCAAGCAACAGCCGAAACAACTGCATCAGGACGGACACCTCTTCTTCGGGACGGCGCCAGTTCTCTGAAGAAAACGCAAACAAGGTCAGGTATTCGATGCCGCGCTCGACGCTCGCCCGGACTGACTCTCGCACCGCCTCAACACCACGCTGGTGACCGGCGACCCGCGGCAGAAATCGCCGTGTCGCCCAGCGGCCGTTGCCGTCCATGATGATGGCGACATGCCGGGGCACCGCCGACACTACGGGAATGGATTGGGTTGAACTCATCGGCGAAGGCTCTGCAGATCGTTAAAAATTGCGGTAGCGGCCTTCACACCGCCATGATCTCCGCTTCCTTGGTCACCAGAAGCTTGTCGATCTCGCTGATGGAACGATCGGTGAGCTTTTGAACCTCGTCCTGGCCACGGCGCTCGTCGTCTTCGGAAACCGCCTTGTCCTTGAGAAGCTTTTTCATCTGTTCGTTGGCGTCGCGCCTCAGATTGCGCACCGCGATGCGCGCATCCTCGCCTTCTCCCTTGACCACCTTGACCAGCTCCTTGCGCCGTTGCTCTGTCAGCGCCGGCATCGGCACGCGAATGATGTCGCCGGTGGTAGACGGATTGAGCCCCAGATCGGCGTCACGGATAGCCTTCTCGACCACGGAAACCATTTTCTTTTCCCAAGGCTGAACGCCGATGGTGCGCGCATCGATCAGATTGATGTTGGCGGTCTGACCAATTGGCATGGCTGTACCGTAGTAGTCGACCTGAATATGATCCAGAATACCGGCGTGCGCACGTCCGGTACGCACCTTGGCCAGATCATTCTTGAACGCATCGATCGACTTTTGCATCTTCTGCTCGGTCGCCTTCCGGATGTCGGCAATCGTCATCGCTGGCCTCTGGCACTATGGGTCAAACGTGGACTAGTGTACCTTCGTTTTCGCCCATCACAATGCGCTTCAAGGCGCCTGGCGAAAAAATCGAAAACACGTTAATCGGCAGCCTCTGGTCGCGGCACAAGGCGAACGCCGTGGCATCCATGACCTTCAGATGCTTGATGATCGCTTCATCGAACGTGATGGTGTCGTACTTGCGTGCGTCCGGGTTCTTGTTCGGATCGTCGGTGTACACACCGTCAACCTTGGTGCCCTTGAGCACGATTTCCGCCCCCATCTCGGAGGCGCGCAATGCCGCGGCCGTATCGGTTGTGAAGAAGGGGTTGCCGGTGCCGGCCGCGAAAATCACGACCTTGCCTTCCTCGAGATAGCGCAATGCCTTGTTGCGAATGTAAGGCTCGACCACCTGCTCGACCGACAGGGCCGATTGCACGCGCGCGACGATGCCCTGCTGTTTCATTGCATCCTGCAGGGCCAGCGCGTTCATGATCGTGGCCAGCATGCCCATGTAGTCGGCTGTCGCGCGATCCATGCCCTGGGCGCCCGGCGCGACACCGCGGAAAATATTACCGCCGCCAATGACGATGCTCATCTCCACACTCATCCGTGCCACCGCCGCGATCTCGCCTACGATGCGCTCGATGGTGGCCCGATTGATACCGTAACTGTCCTCGCCCATCAAGGCTTCCCCTGATAGTTTCAAGAGGAATCTTTTGTACTTTGGAGTATCCGGCATGGTCGAGGCAATAAGGGGGGGATTGGTTGCAAGCCGGGCCGGCGGCCGGCATGTTCGGTTTACTTTTTCGCAAGCGCCATCTGTTCAGCGACTTCGGCAGCGAAATCCGTGGTCTTTTTCTCGATTCCCTCGCCAACGACGAAAAGAGCGAAGCGATTGACGGTTGCACCGCGCGCCTTGAGCAGTTGCTCGATGGTCTGCTTGCCGTCTTCCGCCTTGACGAACACCTGGCCCAGCAAGGTCACGGTCTTGAGATACTTTTGCACTGTGCCTTCGGCGATTTTCTCGATCATCGCGTCGGGCTTCTTCTCTTCGCGTGCCTTTTCAACGGCGATGCGCCGTTCGGTCTCAAGCAATTCAGCCGGCACGCCGCTTGCATCCAGTGACTTCGGCTTGGACGCCGCAATGTGCATCGCCAGGTCGCGCGCAAGTTGATCGTCGCCTCCGGTCAAGTCAACCA
>JAYTDE010000156.1:0-4540 GCA_043736195.1 Burkholderiales bacterium
AACGCCGATCTTTGACCCGCCATGGACGTAGGTGGTCAATTTGCCCGCCGTCTGAAACCGCGCGAAGCGGCGAATAGACATGTTCTCGCCGATTTTCCCGACCAGCGCCCGGCGCACTCCTTCAACCGTGCTGCCGTCAAGAGACGCAGCAGCCAAAGCGTCGACAGTGGCAGGATCGGTGTTTGCGACCAAGGCAGCGAGGTCCTGCGAAAACGTCACGAAATCATCATTCTTGGCGACGAAGTCGGTCTCCGAATTGAGTTCGACGATCGCACCCAATTTGCCGTCGGCCGACACGCTCACCGCGACAATTCCTTCGGCAGCAACACGCGACGACGCCTTGCCGGCCTTGTTGCCGAGTCTGATGCGCAGGATCTCTTCTGCCTTGTCGAGGTTGCCATCGGCCTCGGTTAGGGCCTTTTTGCACTCCATCATTGGCGCGTCGGTTTTCGCGCGCAGTTCTCCGACCATTGCTGCGGTAATTGCTGCCATTTCCTCGAATCCTGATCTAATCTGAAAGAAATCTGGGGTTGTTCGGTTGCATCAACGCCACTAACCTCCCCGCAAATCGCATACGCGGCCGCGGTTGTGAGGACGGCGCGCTACGGTATCAAAAAAAGGGGCGAATCAGCCCCTTTTTCAGAACGGCACAGACCATGCGCCGCTTACTTCAGGACGCTTCGACTTCGACGTACTCATCGCCGCCGGCGGCCACGATCTCGGTGATCGTGTGCGCCCGGCCCTCGAGAATGGCATCGGCTACGCCGCGCGCATAAAGCCGGATCGCGCGCGAAGAATCGTCGTTGCCGGGAATCACGTGCGCAACACCGTCGGGCGAGTGATTGGTATCGACAACTGCCACCACCGGAATGCCAAGCTTCGCAGCCTCGGTGATCGCGATCTTGTGGTAACCCACATCAATGACGAAAATCGCGTCAGGCAAGCCGGTGAGATTCTTGATGCCGCCAATGGCCTTTTGCAGCTTGTCCATTTCGCGCGTGAACAACAGCGCCTCCTTCTTGGACATCTTCTCGACGTCGCCGGCCTCAAGCGCCGCTTCCATTTCCTTAAGTCGCTTGGTGGATGCCTTGACGGTCTTGAAATTGGTCAGCATACCGCCGAGCCAGCGCGCGTCGACATAAGGGACCCCGGCACGTTGCGCCTCTTCTGCCACGATTTCGCGTGCCTGCCGCTTGGTACCGACCATCAGGATGGTGCCCTTGTTGGCGGCCAGTTGGCGCAGGAACTTCATCGCGTCGTTGTAGAGTTCGAGCGTTTTCTCGAGATTGACGATGTGGATCTTGTTGCGATGGCCGAAAATGTAGGGCGCCATCTTGGGATTCCAGAAACGCGTCTGGTGTCCGAAATGGACGCCGGCTTCCAGCATCTCGCGCATGGTGGTTGACATGAACTATTACTCCGATTTCAGGGTTGGCCTCCTCCCGCCGGCGGCCGCCACAAACGCGGTGATCCGGTTTGTGCCATGCCACCCCAAAAATTGGCGGGAGTGCGAATTTGCCCGGCTGGAATCAAGCCATTCCATCTGACGGACCACATGCAGATTGCCGCTTTGCACCTGGGCCTTTGGTCGATTTGGCGAAAATTGTCTTTGAAATTCACCGGGCAGCCCGATATTATAGCTGGTTGAGGCCCATTTTTCAATCGCCCGGATCGCCCGCGCCCTGGGCCGGGTAGCCAACCCTGGAAGCGCCGCAAACATGAGCATTGCGCTCAAAACACCGCTGGACATCGAGAAAATGCGAGTTGCCGGCAGGCTGGCGGCCGAAGTACTCGACTTCATCGGTCCGCATGTCAAGCCCGGGATCACCACCGGAGAACTCGACCGCCTTTGTCACCAGTACATGATCGAGGTCCAGGGCACGATTCCCGCGCCACTGGGTTACTGCCCGCCGGGTTATCGCCCCTATCCGAAATCGATATGCACCTCGGTCAACAACCAGGTGTGCCATGGCATACCGGGCGACAAGACGCTGAAGAAGGGCGATGTGGTCAATCTTGACATCACCACCATCAAGGATGGCTACCACGGCGATACCAGCCGCATGTTTTACGTCGGCGAGCCTTCCATCGGCGCGCGTCGCTTGTGCGAGGTCACCTTTGAGTGCATGTGGGCCGGCATTCTCCAGGTGCGGCCCGGCGCGCATCTGGGCGATATCGGCCATGTCATCCAGTCCCACGCCGAAAAGCACGGGTTTTCCGTGGTGCGCGAATTTTGCGGCCACGGCATCGGCACCCGCTTTCACGAGGAACCGCAGGTTCTGCATTACGGCAAGCCTGGCACCTTGGCGGAGCTCAAGGCCGGCATGATCTTCACCGTCGAGCCGATGATCAATGCAGGCAGGCGCGAGATTCGTGAGCTCGCCGACGGCTGGACCATCGTGACCAAGGACCACAGTCTTTCGGCGCAATGGGAGCATACCGTGCTGGTAACTGAAGAGGGCTTCGAGGTCCTGACAGTTTCGGCGGGCATGCCGGCAATGCCTGCGACCATCGCGGCGCTTGCGCCCCAGCCGGCGCCGATTTCGGCCTGAAGCCGGCGCGAGCGCGTGTCGGCAGTCGCCCAAATTCCGCTTGCCGTCGGTTACCGACGCGAGTTGCTGGCCGGACGCAAGGCCTTGTTCAGCGCTTTCGGCGCAGGCGGTACCGCACGCCAGCTGCTGCGCGCCCATTGCAGGTTGGTCGACCGCATGCTGGTGGCGCTTTGGCGTGAGGTCGGCATTGATGATCGCGCCACGCTGGTCGCTGTCGGCGGTTACGGCCGCGGCGAGCTCTACCCATATTCCGACGTCGATGTGCTTCTTCTTGTGCCGGATGACGTGCAGCCGGAAATCAAAAGCCGCCTCGAAACGCTGGTCGGACTGTTCTGGGACATCGGCATCGAAGTGGGACACAGCATTCGCACCCTGGAAGAATGCTTCGCCCTGGCGGCCGCCGATATCACCGTCCAGACGACCCTGATGGAGGCGCGCCACTTAGCCGGCGACCAGCACCGGTTCCGCGACCTTGAAGCCGGCAGTCGCCTGCGCATGAACGCGCGCGACTTCTACACGGCCAAGAAGCTCGAACTCGAACAACGCCATACCAAGCATCAGGACACGCCTTACAGCCTGGAACCGAATTGCAAGGAAAGCCCGGGCGGCCTGCGCGATCTGCAGGTCATACTATGGATAGCACGCGCCGCCGAGTTGGGCACCAACTGGCGCGAGCTGGCATCGCGCGGCGTGATCACGCGCACCGAGGCGGCGATGCTGGGCAAGCGTGAAGCCCTGCTGCAGGCGATTCGCGTACGTCTGCACCTGATCGCCGGCCGCCGCGAGGACCGCCTGCTGTTCGACCACCAGACCCAACTGGCCAACGCCTTCGGCCATACGGCAACGGCATCGAAGCGCGCCAGCGAGCAACTGATGCAGCGCTATTACATCAACTGTCGCTGGATCATCCAGTTGAACACCATCCTCCTGCAAAACATCGCCAGCCAGCTGTTTCCCGGGGCAGCCTTCGACGCGCACCCGATCAACGAACGCTTCCATGTCGAGCGCGACATGCTCGCCGCCAGCGATCCGACCGTATTCGAGAACCATCCGGGCGCCCTGCTCGAATGCTTCCAGTTGCTGCAGCAACGCGCCGATCTCAAAGGCATGACCGCGACGACCCTGCGCGCATTGTGGCGCTCGCGCAACCGCATGGACGCGACGTTCCGCCAGGATCCGGCCAATCGCGCGACGTTCATGGCCATACTGCAAAGCCGGCGCGGCCTGGTGCATGAACTGCGCCGCATGAATCAGTGGGGCATCCTCGGGCGCTACCTGCCGCCATTCAAGCGCATCATCGGGCAGATGCAGCATGACCTGTTCCACGTGTACACCGTGGATCAGCACATCCTGATGGTGGTGCGCAATATGCGGCGCTTCACCATGCTCGAATTCGCCCACGAGTACCCGATGTGCTCGCGCCTGATCGCCAGCTTCGAACGGCACTGGTTGCTCTACGTCGCGGCGCTGTTCCATGACATCGCCAAGGGACGCGGCGGTGATCACTCGTTGCTCGGCCGCGCCGACGCGCGCACCTTCTGCCGGCAGCACGGCATCGCGCGGGAAGACACCGAGCTGGTGGTTTTCTTAGTCGAGCACCATCTCACCATGTCGTCGGTGGCGCAAAAGCAGGACTTGAGCGATCCCGACACCATCCGCCGCTTCGCCGATACCGTCCGCGATGAACGCCAGCTGATCGCCTTGTATCTGCTGACCGTCGCCGACATTCGCGGCACCAGCCCGCGTGTATGGAATGCCTGGAAGGGAAAGTTGCTCGAGGACCTGTTTCGCGCCACGCGGCGACTGCTGGGCGACCAGAAGTCGGGCGGCAGCTTCAGCTTCGATAGCGATCTGCAGGAGAAGCAATCCGAGGCCCTGCGCATCCTCGGACTGTACGGATTTTCGGCAAGCGCACACCAGGCGCTGTGGAGTCAGCTTGATATGGCTTATTTCCTGCGCCACGACGCCAAAGAGATCGCCTGGCAGAC
>JAYTDE010000157.1:0-1749 GCA_043736195.1 Burkholderiales bacterium
GGTGGCTCGAGTGATGTGCTGTCACGCCTGTTGGCGCAAAAGCTCGCCGAAACCCTGGGGCAGCCCGTGGCAGTGGAAAACCGCCCGGGCGCCGGCGGAAACATCGGTCATGAGATCGCCGCCAAGGCCGCGCCCGACGGCTATACCCTGCTGCTCTCCAACAGCGCCACGCTGGTGACCAACCCGTTCCTGTACAAGCGCCTGGGCTTCGACGCGCTGAATGATTTCGCGCAGATCTCGCTGGTGGCCACCTCCGGACAGGTGCTGGTGGTGCACCCTTCAATCCCGGTGAAGACCCTTGCCGAACTGACCGCGCTGGCCAAGGCCAAGCCCGGAACGCTCAACTTCGGCTCCGGCGGCAAGGGCATCCAGTCACACATCAGCGGCGAGATGTACAAGAGCGCCACCGGTGTGAACATCGTGCATATTCCCTACAAGGGCGGCATCCAGGCCGTGACCGACCTGGTGGCCGGGCAGATCCAGATAGTGTTCTCCGACATGGTGCCGGCCATGCCGCAAATTCAGGCGGGCAAGCTGCGCGCCATCGCCGTGACCAGCCCGACCCGCTCGGCTGTGTTGCCGGATGTGCCGACGATGATCGAATCCGGCATACCCGGCTACAGCGCCCTCGTGTGGTGGTCGCTGGCCGCGCCCAAGGGCACGCCTGCCGAGGTGGTCAACCGCATCAACGCCGACCTAGCCAAGATCATGGCGCTGGCCGACGTTCGCGAAACCTACTACAAGCTCGGTATCGCCACCGCCCACAGCACGCCGGCCAGAGTGCTCGAAATCGTCAAGGCCGACTCGCCCGTGATGGGCAAGATCCTCAAGGACGCCGGGGTCGACCCGGAGTAAGCCTGCCGCAATTTGCCGGGGCCAAGCAGCCCCGGCAAATTGCCACGCCCTTGATCGCCACTATCGGCCGCGCTGCAGTTGCTCACCAACCTGCGCGGGCCCGACATGCTGCGCGTCAAGGGCATCGTCAATGTGGAAGGCAAACCGGTGGTGGTGCAAGGCGTGCAGCACATCTTCTATCCGCCGGTGACCCTGGATCGCTGGCCGAGCGAAGACCACGGCACGCGGCTGGTGTTCATCACGCGCGGAATTTCGGCTGATTCGATCCGCGGGCTGTTCCAGGCGGTGGGCGCGATCACCACACCGGCTTGAACCGGCGGCGGCGCCCGTCTCCGCCCGGAGTGGCCAGCCGCACGGTTCAACCCGCGAAGCCCACAGCGGTCCGTCATGCGCCCCGCACCGCCTCGACCATACACATCGCAGCGTCCAGGGCAACACAATCGAACCGCGATGCTATTGACCGGACGTATAATCTTTCAACCCATTTACCGTGCAGCGACATCATGAACGCTCCCGAACGCATTGCCAGCCTGCAGGTCGCTCCTGGCGTGTTGCTGTTGCGTCCGAATGTGCCGGTCGATCTCGACTTGCGCCGCAAGGCGATTGCTTCGATTTTGCGGCAAGTGCGCGGCGCCAAGCCTTCGCCAGCAGGCGAGAGCGGGCGGGATTATCTTGCGCGGGTTCGTGCCCGGCATGGACGCTAGGCGGTTCATCCTCGACGCCAGTGTGGCGCTTGAATGGTTTTTGCCTGAAGCTGGATCGATCCATGCTTACGCCGCCGCAGTGCTGGCGGCGATAAATCGCAACGACATTACACCGGCTGTGCCCGACTTGTGGCACTACGAAATGGCAAGTGCATTGCTGACGGCCAAACGGAGCGGACGCATCGGTGCG
>JAYTDE010000158.1:0-1986 GCA_043736195.1 Burkholderiales bacterium
CGTGGGCGAACGCCAGCGCGTGGAAATTCTCAAAGCGCTGTATCGCGGCGCACGCATCCTGATTCTTGATGAGCCTACGGCTGTACTAACACCGCAGGAGAGCGAAGCGCTGTTCGACACGCTCGGTCAGATGGTGTCGCAGGGGCTCTCGATCATTTTCATCAGCCACAAGCTGGCCGAGGTGCTGCGCGTATCGACGCGAGTCGCTGTGTTGCGCAGTGGCAAGCTGGCGGCGCAAGCCGTTGCCGCCGACGTAACCCAAGCGCAGCTTGCGCAGTGGATGGTCGGCCATGGCGTTGACGCACCGCAGAAAAAACCGTCAACGCAAGTTTCGTCCGACGTATGCGTGCTATCGGGCGTGAGCACCGATGCCAAAAATAGGGAACGTTTGCAGGACGTGTCACTCACGCTGCGTGGCGGGGAGATCGTGGCGATTGCTGGAGTGTCTGGCAACGGTCAGGCCGCACTCGCAGAATTGCTGTGCGGCACTCAACGCGCGGCAAACGGATCGGTACAACTGCTTGGCAAGCCATTGCCGCCATCGCCCGAACAATTGGTAGCACTCGGCGTTGCCCGCATCCCCGAAGATCGCCACGCGGTCGGCGTGGTGGGCGACTTGCCAGTGTGGGAAAACGCGCTTTCAGAACGACTACGCAGCGCAACATTTTCGAAATGGTTATGGGTGCGCCGCCGCGCAGCCCGAGCGCATGCAAACCGCATCATCGAGCGCTTCGATGTGCGCGGCGGTGGCGCTCTCGTGCCCGCGCGATCTCTGTCCGGCGGCAACATGCAAAAGCTCATTCTCGGGCGGGCGCTGCTTGCGCCCGATGGCATGCCCGCAGCAAAACTCATCATTGCGCATCAGCCGAGCTGGGGCTTGGACATTAGCGCCGTGGCGTTCGTGCAGCAACAACTGATCGCCGCACGCGATGCGGGTGCGGCGGTTCTGGTGATCTCCGATGATCTCGACGAAGTGATGACGCTCGGGGATCGTATTGCGGTGATGCATTCTGGGAAGCTGACTGAAGCGCGGCCAATGTCTGACTGGACTCGTGAGTCGATTGGACTGGCGATGGCGGGGGGGCGTCGTGGGGCGTAAGTGCCCATCTGAAGTATGTAGGAGCGGCTCCGCCGCGACCTTCACCGACGCGTGCCTAAGATCACGGCAAGGCCGTTGTCACAGCGGCATACGTAGGCTGCGTTGCAAACCCAGC
The DNA here is from genome assembly GCA_043736195.1 of Burkholderiales bacterium. Classification (GTDB taxonomy): domain Bacteria; phylum Pseudomonadota; class Gammaproteobacteria; order Burkholderiales; family JAEUOS01; genus JAEUOS01. The sequence continues at coordinate 1,215 of JAYTDE010000158.1, forward strand.
ATCGTCGTGGCAAGCGTGCTTGCTGGGTTTCAACCCAACCTACGTGCTAACCATAACCTGGGGTCGCGGCGGGGCCGCTCCTACAAAACATGCGCCTAGAAAAGCGCGGCGAGCCCTCCGCAGTCGCGCTGGTCATCGCACCAATCGCGGCGATAGCCGTAACGCTGGTGGTAACCGCCCTGCTCGTGCTGTGGGCGGGCGCGCCTGTCGGCCAGACTTACGGCCTGCTGTTTCAGGGCGGGTTCGGATCGGTGTTCGCGCTTAGCGAAACGTTTACCCGTGCCACACCGTTGATTCTCACCGGGCTCGCAGCCACCGTTGCGTTCAAAGCGAGACTGTTCAACATCGGCGCGGAAGGGCAGCTCTACGCGGGCGCTCTGGCCGCAATTGCGGTCGGCGGGTTGCATAGCGGCACAGGACTCGAATGGTCGTCGTGGATTGTGTTTCCTTTGATGATGCTCGCTGCAGCGCTAGCCGGTGCCCTGCTGTTGCTCGGTCCCGCGCTGCTCAAAGCGCGGCTCGGCGTGGACGAAGTGGTCACCACCTTGCTGCTCAACTTCATCGTGTTGCTGCTCGTTTCCGCGATGCTCGATGGCCCCATGAAAGACCCAACCGCGATGGGCTGGCCGCAGAGTGTGGCGCTCAATGGCGAGCTTGAATTGAGCAAGCTTGTCCAGGGAACGCGGGTTCACACCGGTCTGATCTGGGCCACAACGCTGGCAGTTATGTTGTGGGCAGTATTCAAATACACGACCATCGGATTCTCCATTCG
>JAYTDE010000159.1:0-4819 GCA_043736195.1 Burkholderiales bacterium
CGCCTCGCCGTTGCTCTTGCGGTAATGAAACAGATAGCGTTGATAGCGCTCCAGGATCGGCAAGGTGACATCCTGCGGCCGGGCGAGACTGCGCTCGGCCGCCCAACGCACGAACACGATCAGCGCTTGCTTGCGCGTCTCGATGGTGGACTCGGTGCAACCCGTTGTCTCCGACCAGGCCAGGAAATCCATCAGCGCCCAGGCCATCGCGTTGTCCGGCAACTCGGGGGATTTCTTGCGTGGCCCGCCGCTTCGCTTGGCGCGCAGCATGGACTAATCGGCGGCAGCGGCGGCTAAGGGAAATACGGATACGGCGTGCGGATACGACGACGTTTTGCCGCTGCTCTTGGAGAAGTGCTTTTTAGGATCAATAGAGGACGATTGCCCGGAAAGCCGCGCCAGTGCTTTAGCTTGGGCCGATTGCCCATCCCGTAACCCCCCCGTTATCGCCCCGTTATCGCCCCGTGAACGGGGCGTGAGTTCGTCATGGAAGGCCGTGACTTCGATACCAGCACCCCGTGACTTCGCTGTCGTAACAATGGTAGCGGTATCGATCAGGCCCGACAGGTGCGGCTTGTCGTCGCAGGCACCGTCGTACACCAGTTCGTAGACGAACTTGCCGCCGGCGCCGTCGCGGTGGGCGGTGAGATAGTCGAGGTCGACCAGCCGGTCAAGATGCACCTTGATCTGCGTATCGCTCCAGCCCGCGTGCTCGCGTACCTGCTTGCGCGCGAAGCGCACCTCGCCCGCGCGCACTGCCTGCGCCTGCGCTTGCGCCCGCACGAGGCCGACGATCTCGCCGAGCAGCCTTCGCGTCTGTGGCGGCAACTCATCGAGCGAGCGGCCGAGCACGTCGTGCGCAAGCGCGTTGGCGGTGTCGATGTCGGCGAGCGTGACTTCGATGTATTCGATGGCCTGGCCTTGATGCGTCGTGGTCTTCACCGGACGTTGATGCTGGTGCAGCAGCGCGATGGTGTCGATCAGGGTGAGATATTTTTCATGATCGCGGCGGGTGCGGGTCTTGTCACTCAGGAACGTGAGCTCGTCGGCGTAGGCGTTGACGACGTGCAGCGAGCGCAGCAGCCGCTGGGCGTTGCGATGCAACGCGATGAGGCGTTCCCTTTCCTGCTTGGCCAACAAGCCTTCCAGCGTCCTTCTGGCGCGTTGCAGGCGGTGGATCGCCTGCGTTTGTTCGCGGCCTTCGTCCACACTGAGAACAAGACAACGGTTCATCAACTCTTCGTCGATCTCGATGGCGGTCGTGGTGAGGAAGATCATCACCGGGCCTTCGACGCGATATTGCTGCGTAATCAGATTGCCGGTGACCGGGTCCTTGCCGGTGCTGGCAATCGTCAACTCGCCTTCGGACTGCAAGAGCTTCAAGGCATAGCTCGCTTTGCTGGCGCCTTCTTCCTCGACGATGGCGAGGATTTTGTTTTTGAGATTCGTCTCGCCCATGTAGAACAAACTCTGCCCGGTCATGGCGCTGTACTTGATGCGCTCCTCCTCCGGCATGAAGGCCAGCACCGCATCCATCAGCGAACTTTTGCCCGCCGCGCTCGATGACTGGATCACGATGGCGAGCGGCCGATCCAGCTTGCGACTGACGGCGGCGAGATAGCCGGTCAGCTTGTTGATGCGTTCGCCGACGATGCCGCAGGCGTCGAAGTCGGCGGTGATGCGATCGAGCAACGCCGGATCGCGCAACAGCGCCAAGGCTTCGCGCCGGGCGTCCTCGCCGATCTCCACCGAGGCCGGCGTCTTCGGTTCCAGGGTTCTCTTGATGCTGTCGTCCTGCAACGCCTCCAGCTTCAACAGCACGCGGCCCAGGTCGGCCTTGAGTGTTTCCTCCTTGATCTGCAGCTCGACGGCGGCGAGGATCAAATAACTCGCGCGTTGCTTGGCGCTGCACAGATCCAGCGTATCGACGTGGAAGCGCTCGGCGCTCGATACCATCAGGTTCACCTTGAGCACGTCATAGGAGACGTTCCTGGCCAGGCCGCGCACGCGCCAGCGGCGATCCGCGAAGGTGATGACGATTTCGTTCTCGCGCACTTCTGCGGGCGTGTCGTTCGCGGGTGCGGGCGGAACCGGCGACGCGGGCAACGCAGGGGAGATTTTTTCTTTAGCGGCTAGAGCCTGCCCCGGTATGCTTAAAGCCGGGGAGAGAGGCGGAATCTCTGCATGAGCATCGGCCTGCGAGCCAATATCCATGCGCTTCTCCAAGGCAATGCCGCCAGCGACCGCACCAGTGCTTGAGTTCAGGCTATTGCTCTTGTCGATTTCTTCGCGCACCGGTGCCTGACCTTTACCCAACCAGATCGCCTTCCGGATCGCGACACCCAGCGACTTGGCGGCCGGCGTGACCTTCAACGCATACTCGTTGGCGTCCATGCCCTTCGGAAACTGAATGCGCCAGCACTCGATGTCGGCGGCCATCAACTTGTCAGCCAACTTTTCCGCAGCACGCTCGCCGGCCTCGTCGCGGTCGTAGGCGATCAGCACGCGGGAGGTCGAGTAGCGCTGGAACGCGGCCAGGTGGTCATCGGTAAAGCCTTCGGTGCCATAGCTCGCGGTGACGTTGCGATAGCCGGCACACCAGAACGTCATCGCATCAATGAGCGCTTCACAGAGAATGATTTCCTTGCTCGCTTGCAAGGCCCGCACGTTCCAGACACCACGCCCGGCGCTACGGCACTCCTCCGGCAAATACAAATGCTTGGCCGTGCCGGCGCGCAGATTGTCGTTGACCTTGCGGCCATAGACCTCAATGATGCGGCCGGCCTCATCGATCACCGGCACCACCAACGAGCCGTTGTAGCGCTCGTGCCCACTGTCGCGATAGATGCCGACCGCTTGCAGGCGGGTACGCAGTTCGGCGCCGGCCACGCGGTTCTTCTCCGGTAAGCGCAGGCCCAGCGTGCGATCGGCGAAGCCGAGCGTGAAGGTGTCGATCAGTTCAGGATGGGTGAGGCCGCGCGCGTGCAGATACGCGAGCGCGTCGGGCGACTGCTTCAACGTCTCGTGGTAGTAGCCCATCACCTGGGCGAGTAGCGCATCGTTGTCGGCGTCGCGCGTGACAGGTGCGGACAGCGTGCGCACGGTAGAGCGTTTCAACGGCGCAATACCGGCGGCTAAAGATAAAGACGCATCGCCATCGCGCAACAACTCGACGGCATGGCGGAAACTGACACCGTTCTTCTTCATCACCCAATCGATGGGACCGCCGCCGATGCTACAGCCGAAGCAATGCCAGAGATTCTTCGCCGGCGTCACCACCAGCGAGGCCGTGTCGTCCTGGTGAAACGGACATTTGCCGATCTTGTCCTTGCCGGCCTTGGTCAAGACGATGCCGGCCGACTCGATCAGGCGCTCCACGGACACTTCATTCTTTAGCCGCTCGATCTCGGCTTCGGGGATGCGGGCCATTTTTCTGCCTCCGGCTACAAACCTGTCAATAGGGTTTTGAACAAAATAACTGGTTGGCACCTTATCACGTTTCGTGATATTGTCAATCGCGTTTCCAAACTTGCGAGGTAAGGTATGGCCACCATCATCAGCACAGGAATCCACACCGTGGCCATCACGCAAGACGAACGCGAGTTCTTTGTCGCACTGGGCGGGCGTATCGCCCACCTGAGGAAAGACAATCAGTTGACCCAGGTGCAATTGGCGGAAACACTGGGCGTGGCGCAGTCGACCTTGAACGCCTACGAGCTCGGCCAGCGGCGAGTGCCGGTGTCGGCGTTGCCGGTGCTGGCGCGAACGCTGGCGGTGACGCTGGAAGAGTTGATGGGCGAGCCGGCCACCAAGGCGCAGAAGCGCGGGCCGGCGCCGAAACTCGCGCAGCACATGGAGAAGATCAGCCAGTTGCCGAAGCCGAAGCAGCGCTTCGTGATGGAAATGCTCGATACGGTGCTGGCGCAGCAGGGTCGGTAAGCATGGCGAACACGATCAAGCTCACGCCCGCGCCCGTTGCCGTGGAGGTCATTACCTCGCGTATCGTCGTCGTGCGTGGCCAGAAGGTGATTCTGGATGCCGACTTGGCGGCGCTCTATGAAGTGCCGACCAAGCGGTTCAATGAGGCGGTGAAACGCAACCTGGCCAAGTTCCCCGCCGATTTCATGTTCGCGCTGACCGCTGAGGAGTGGGAGCCTTTGAGGTCGCAATTTGCGACCTCAAACACGGGGCGCGGCGGACGCCGCTATCTTCCATATGCCTTCACCGAGCACGGCGCTTTGATGGCGTCGATGATTCTCAGTAGCCCGCGCGCCATCGAAGTCAGTGTGTACGTGGTGCGCGCATTCGTGCAATTGCGCGAGGTGCTGGCCACGCACAAGGATCTGGCCGCGAAACTCGCCACCCTGGAACGCCAGACCCAGGCGTTGTCCCTCAAGCACGATTCACTGGCGCAGAACACGCGCCTGCAGTTGAAGCAGGTGTTCGAGGCAATTCACGAATTGATGGCACCGCCGGAGCCACCCAAGAAGCGCCGCATCGGGTTCGTTCGCGACGACGATAAGTAAGCGGGCGCCGAAATGAACAACGCCCGCGCAGCGGGCGTTGGGGCTGGTCTTCTTTTTTTACTAAAGACAACTACCAGCGGAAATTATTTCGCATGGGACGCGCAACTATCGAGACCTGACCCCGTGCTTCCCGCAACTATCGAGACCTGACCCCGTGCTTCCGTGAGTGGCGCGTGACCGATGGCAGCCGCAATATGTTTGTCTCCATCCAGGATCCAACCTTTGTGCACGCCGTCCAGCAAGGCAGCGAAGCGTTTCGCAAAGGGGACTTCCTGCATGTGACGCTGGAAACC
>JAYTDE010000160.1:0-1652 GCA_043736195.1 Burkholderiales bacterium
GCGTCCATTGACGCGAAAGTGCCCACCGGCGCCCGGCATGCCGCCGGCCAGGCCTTCGGGGCCGGCGCCGAGCCGGCTGGGCACGGCATTGAGCGACCAAGGATGGGCTGTACGCATGTGGAAGCCGATCACCTGACCATCGCCGCCGGCACTGCGGCCGGCACCTCCGCTGCCCAGGCGCAATTCCTTGCGGTCGAACACGATCGGCATCGCAGCTTCGAGGATTTCCACCGGCACCGCCGCGACGCCAGTCGGATAGCAAGTGGCCGAGGGCCCGGACTTGGTGAGCCGCGCGCCCATGCCGCCGGAGTAGTTGAACATCGACGAGGTGAAGGCCTGGCCATCGGCCAGCTTGCCCTGGATCTGCATGGTCCATACCGCGCCGGAACCTTCGGCCAGCACCCGCTCGGGCATCACGTGATACAGCGCCTTCAAAATCGGCATCGACACATACATGCCCACCACATGGCGCGCATTGACCGGCACCGGGTACTCGCAATTGATGATCGAGCCCTTCGGCGCGGTCACGATGATCGGCGCCAGCGAACCGTGGTTGTTCGGCAGGTCCGGGTTGAGGCAACTGCGTATCGCGAAGGTCGAATAGGCGTGGGTATAGTTCATCACCACGTTGATACCCGCTGTGCTGGCGCCGGAACTGCCGGCGAAGTCGATCACGATTTCACCCTTTTCCACATCGATGGTGACCGCCGCCTTGAGCGTGATGATCTCGCCACCGGGCACATCAAAACTGCTTTCGCCATGATAGGTGCCGGCTTTCAACTTGCGGATCGCCGTGCGCGTCGCCTCTTCGGAGCGGCGGATGATTTCGTCGGACAAGGCCTCGATATCGTCCAGCCCATAGCGCCCGCACATCGCCACCAGGCGCTCGCTGCCGGCCGCACCTGACGACACTTGGGCTGCGAGATCACCGAACACGTGATCGGGCGTGCGCACGTTGCGGCGAATGATGTCGTGAAGGGTGGCGTTGGGTTTGCCTGCCTCGAAGAACTTGAGCGGCGGAATCCATAAGCCCTCTTCATGGATGTCACGCGCGCCGGCGCCGATGCCGTAACCGCCGATGTCGGTGTGATGAATGGTCGAGCCGACATAACCGATCACCCGCTCGCGTTTAAAAATCGGCGTGAGCAATGTGATGTCGAAGAAATGCCCGGCGGACAACCACGGGTCGTTGGTGATCACCACATCGCCTGCGACCAGATTGCCGGTGAACAGCCGATGCAGGTGGCCACCCGCCGCGGCCAGTGAATTGATGTGCCCCGGCGTGCCGGTATTGGCCTGCGCCACCATGCGGCCGCGCGCATCGAACAGGGCGCTGGCCAGATCGCCGGCTTCGCGCACGATCGGCGAAAAGGCGATGCGCTGCAGGGCACGGGCCTGCTCGCTGACGATGCCGATCAGGTTGGACCAGAGAATTTCCAGTTCGATGCCATCGAGCTTTTTGCTCATGCGCTTTTCTCCAGGGTCGCCACCACGCAGCCGAAAGCATCGACCGTCGCGTTCCAGTGGGGCGGAATCACGATGGTGGTTTCGCGCTCCTCGATGATCGCCGGCCCGGCCAGCGACTGGCCGCTGGCGAGCGCACTGCGATCCCACACCGGCACCTGCTGGTCGTCCTGCCACAGGTGTACCGC
>JAYTDE010000161.1:0-15566 GCA_043736195.1 Burkholderiales bacterium
TGCGAGCCGATGGGCAGAAGATGTTTGCGGTCGCCGGTGACGATCAATTCGGCGCGGGCCGCGACGGCAGCGGCGATCACGTGATCGTCATCGGCATCGTCGGCCACCACGCGCGGCACGCTGGCTGGCATTACCAGAGTCACGAGCGCCGCGTACTGCGCTACCAGCGTCGCTATATCGGTTCCAAAGCCTTCAATGCGTGCCGAGAACTTCGGGTAACTGAGTGCATGCGCCAATTCATCAAGCAACACCGGACTGCTGAAGAGTTCTACCGTTTCACCCTCAATGGCGCACTCGATCACGCGCCGAGGCGGTCCGCTCCACAAGAGCCCGGCGACCACAACATTTGTATCGAGCACCAGCCGTAACGGCGGGTGTGCCGAATCAGGCATCAGCGCGTTCCGTGCATGCGCTGTTCGGCGCGCACCTTGCGCACTTCGTCGACGATCTCCTGCTCGATCTGGGGCGTTAGATCCTCCAGCGGCCGGCGCTGCCACATCTTTTGCAGGGCTTCGCCGGCACGGCGGCGCAGTTGCTCGCGCAGCATCGCCTCCATCGCCTCTGGCGAAAGCAGCCCTTCACTGGCGGCCTTCTGTGCCAATTCGTCGGGCAAGTCAATTTGCACAGTGGTCATCGTGTGTTCCTCGAAATCAGAGGTTCGGTTTCGAATTTGAGTCTTTCCCCGACCTGTCGCGCGTACTCGGTATCGTCGGAGGCTGTAGAACGGACGGGCGTTGCGCTCCACATTCCAGCCCTTCAGGGCGGGCGCAGCAGAATGCCTCTGCGCTGCGATCTATATCGGATTGCCGTTCTGACAGACCTTACGCAAGTCTACCAACATCAAGCCGCGGCAAGTATCGCTACGTTGGTCACCGCAAACCGCGCAGCCGCGCGGTGACGCGCTCGGCCGTTTCGCGGGTATCCCGCTCAAGCGCGGCGCGCTGCTTCGCCGCCACCTGTTCGGATACGGCGACGATCGAAATCGCCCGCTGCACCTGGTCCGCGCCCGCCACCAGGGCGGCCACGATGGTGAAGCCGGCGATGTAGTTGCCGTGGTCGACCGCGAAGCCCTTGGCACGCGCCGCCTCGACCTGGCGCAGCCATTCGTCGAAGGCGGGCGCGGCTTGCCACTTGAGCGCGGCGAAGCGCTGTTTCAGTTGCGCCGGATTGAGGCTTGAAGCGGCCGCCACGCAGCGCCCGGTGGCGCTGATGTACGCCGGAAAGCGGCTGCCCACGCCGACCTGGATCTGCAGGAAGGTCGGCGCCTGGGCCACGGCCACCACCACCATGCGTTCGCGGCCGTCGAGTTCCACCGCGGTCGCGGTGGCGCCGTATTTGCGCGCGATGGCTTCCAGTTCGGGCTGCACCAGTTGCGCGAACAGGTTGCGCCCCAGCATGTCATGCGCCAGCGTCAGGAGCCCCAGTCCGAGCGAATACTGCTTGCTGCGCGGATCGACCTGGACCAGCCCGTCATCGGCCAGGGCGCGCAGGATGTGCAGGCAGGAACTTGGCACCACCGTAAGCTCGCGGGCGATCGCGTTGACACCCATTGGCTCACGCATGCGTGCCAGCAGCTTCAACACGCCAATGGCACGCGCCACCGCCGGCGCCTGATGTGTGGGGGCGGGCGCAGGCGCGGAGGGTGCTTGGGCGTTGGCCATGGTTGCGCGGCTTTCGTGCTGGTTATGTGTGGCGCTGGTCCAGCGCGGCGGCCTGCGCCGCCAGGGCATCGCGATGTTCGGGCGCGGCGATGGCGATCATGGCATTGGCGCGTTGCCTGAGCGTCATGCCGCGCAGGTGCGCGCTGCCGTGCTCGGTTGCGATCACGTCGACGTCGCTGCGCGCGGTGGTCACCGGCCCGGACAGTCTGGCCACGATGCGTGAAACGCGCGCGCTGCCGGCGGTGCTGGGCAGGGCGATGATCGACACGCCACCGTCGGCGCGGCCGGCGGCGCGCACATAGTCGACCTGGCCGCCGATGGCGCCGATGTAATCGGTGCCGAAGGCTTCGGCGTTGACCTGGCCGCTCAGGTCGACTTCAAGCGCCGAATTGATCGACACCAGGCGCTTGACGCGCGCCAGTGCCTCCGCGCCGTGCGTGTAATCGGTCGGGCACAGCCGGACGGCCGAATTGCGATGCACGAAACGATACAGGCGCTTGCTGCCGATCAACACGCCGGTGATGGTCACGCCTTCGTCGACACCCTTACAAGCATTGCTGACCGCGCCGCATTCCATCAGGTCGACCACCGCATCGCCGATCATGCCGGAGTGCACACCCAGATCGCGCCGTGCCGCCAGCAGCGACAGCACCGCCTGTGGCAGGCCACCGATACCCATCTGCAGGGTGGCGCGATCCGCAATCAGGGGTTCGACATTGCGCGCGATGCGCTGTTCGATCTCGCCGATCGCAGCCGGCGCCACTTCGATCAGGGGGCGTTCGGTTTCGATCACGAAGTCGATCTCGTGGGCCAGGAGCGCTTGCACGCAGGGCGTCTGCGGCGCATTGTGATTGACCTCCGCTATCACCACGCGGGCGCGCTCGATCGCCGCGCGCATGTAGTCATTGGCCAATGCAAAGCTGTATTCACCACGCTCGTTGGGCGGGCTCACCTGCACCAGCGCCACGTCGCAGGGCACAAGGCCCAGGCGGAACAGTTCGCTCACCTGCGAAAAATGGCAGGGGATCACATCCATGCAGCCGGCACGTATCAGGCGCCGGTTGGTGACCGCGCCGCAAAAGCCGCTGAAGTCGAAATGATCGTGGTGCGCCGGCGCGAAGGTGTTGGTGATGCCAACGCCCAGGAACACATTCACGCGGCCCAGGTCGGCGCGTTGCGCGACCAGGGCTTCGGTAAGCGTCTGCGGCTCGGCAGCGGCTTCGCCCACCACCACGGTGTCGCCGGGGCGCACGATGGCGCGCAGGTCGAGGGAGGCTGCATCCAGTGGTTTCATGTCGATCGCGCAGTGCCTGCGGGCGTCATCCAGGTGGCCATCAATAAGGCCGATAAGTGCCGGGGCGCGGCTGTGCGCCGGGCCGCGACCACGGCTCGTTGGGGCGGCTGGGATGGCGGTAAATGTGCGCCGGCGGTGGCAACGGGTAGTCGACAGCCGGCAGGCGCGCTCGCCAGCCCTGCCAGTCATCGATCAGGCGGTCCTCGCGCGCGTAGTCGAAGGGGTCGCCCAGCTGCACCTCGGCCTCGCTGTCCGCCTGCGGCCGGTTGGCCACCAGCCAGTCAACACTGCGCGCCAGCGCCACCTCGGCTGCTACCGGGTCGCGGTAGCCCAGCTCGTCGCGTATGCGATGGGTGTCGCGCACGCGGTGCAGGCGCGAGTGGCGCCACAGCACATGGGCCGGCCGCGCCTGGTCATACGGCATGTCGACGAATTCGAACTGGTGGCCCAGGTGGCGCGCGATCGCCTCGATGCGCTGGCGCATGGTGTAGAGCTTTGCGTCGGCCATCGCATACTTGCGGCCGCGCGCGGCTTCCGGCTGGTCCACCGCGAGCAGGGTGGCGTGGGCCGCATTCTCGACATAGGCGCGGCTCTCGATCTTGATGCCGCCGTCGGCGATGATGAAGCGGCGCCTGCCGTCAAGCACGCGGCGCACGATGCACCAGTCCTGCGGGCCCGGCTGGCGCGGGCCATAAAGGATCGGATAGCCGATGTAGGTGGCGTTGTAGTGGCCCGCCGCATGCGCCTCGAACAGCGCGGTCTCGGCCTCGGCCATGCGGTAGCCGAACTTGTTGCGTTCGGCATCGGTCTCGATCACGGTCGAGGCTTCATCCACGTTGACATGCTGCCCCAGCGGACCCCAGCCGGGATCGGCCGGTCCGGCGGCGCTGCCGGTGGCGCCGCCCAGCGCGATCAGGCGCCCGGTGTGGCCGCGCAACACGTCGGCGGCCAGTTGCAGCCGGCCATAGCCGAAGACCACCAGGTCCCAACTGCGTTTGCCGATCGCCGCTTCGAAGGTCTCGCGAAAGTGCGGATCGTTGTGGATGTGTTCGATCTCGCGCTTGAACGCCACCTCGTGAAAGCCGCTGTGGAAGATCGTCACCTCGTAGCCGCGATCGATCAGGCCGTTGACAATGAAAGGCCCGGTGGGACCGGTGCCACCGACGACCAGGGCTGTCTTCATGCGATTTCCTTCGCGACCGGGCGATCCAGCGCGTCGCGGGGCGGCATGCGTGCTGCGATTTTCATGTGGCATTGCCGGCGACGACGCCGTCGTCGATGAGGCGCGCGATCTCGGCATCATCACAGCCGATCTCGGCAAGCAGCCCGCGCGTGTCATCGCCCGGCAGCGGCGCCACGTTGCGCAATTGCGCCGGCGTAGCCAAGAGCTTGATCGAAAAACCCAGCTGGCGGCCGGGTTTGCCGCCCTTGTCCGCGCAGTCGATCACCATGTCGCGCGCCCGCACATGCGGATCGGCGAACACTTCGTCGATTTCATTGACCGGCGCCGCCTGGCTTTCCTCGCTGCCGTGAAAGATCGCCAGCCAGGCATCGCGCGTGCGCGTGCGCAGGCGCGCGCGCACGGTTTCGAACAACTCGTCGCGCCGGCCGCGGTCGTAGCGTAGCGGAATCAGCTCCGGCAGGCCGATGCCGCGGCAGAAGTTGGCCCAGTGGTGCGGCTCAAGATTGGTGGTGCACAGGTACTTGTTGTCGGCGGTCTGCCATATACCGGACACCGGATTGGGCCGGTTCAGGCGCGGCACCGTCGTGCCCTGCAGCGCCTGTACCGACGCCAGTATCGAAAAGTCCAGGCTGGCGTCGGTCATGCTGATGTCGATGTACTGGCCGGACCCGCTGGCGTCGCGCGCGCGCAGTGCCAGCAGGATGCCGATGCTCGCATGCAGGCCGGCGCTGACATCGCCGACCGGCGTGCCCAGGAGGCGCGGCACGTTGTCCGGCGGGTCGCTGTTCAAGTGCAACAGCCCCGCCACACCCAGGCCCATGGGATCGTGCCCGGGCCAGTCGCGATAGGGGCCGTCCTGGCCGAACAGCGACACCGAGCAATACACCAGGGCCGGATGATCTTGCGCCAGCGCCTTGTAACCCAGCCCCAGGCGCTCCATCACGCCGGGCCGGAAGCCTTCGACCAGCACATCGCAGGTGGCGGCGAGCCGGCGCCCGATTTCCTGGCCGCGTTCGCTCTTGAGATCGAGCACGATAGAGCGGCGGTTGCGCCCGGTGCTGTCGAATGCCGGGTCGGCCTGGAATGGCGAGCGTTGCTCCGGCGGCACCTGCGCGGCCTGCATGGCGCGGCGACCGGCGGCCGCCCTGGGCGGCGCCTGCACGCGGATGACCTCGGCGCCGAAGTCGGCCAACTGCATGCAGCAAAACGCGGTCGGCAGGAAGTCGCCCAATTCGAGTACGCGAATTCCTTGCATCGGCAGTGCCATTGACGCTCTCCCCGCGGCAAACCAGCCATTGTGTTAGTAAAACAACTATTCTATACTCGGAATTGCCGGTTTGTCTTGCCTGTTGTCGGGAAAATCTTCCCGCCCACGCCGGCAGGGGCGGCGCGACATTCAATTTCAAGGAGTACCAGCATGGGTTTCGCAACCATCACCGATGAAGCCGTGGCCGAACTGCGCTCGCGCATCGGCAAGCCGATCAGCCGGATCACCGCGCCGTTCTACCGCGAAATCAACGGCGACGCGGCACGCAACTTCGCGCGCGCCATCGGCGACGACAATCCGCTATGGGTCGATCCGGATTATGGCGCAGGCACGCGCTGGGGCGGGCAGCTGGCGCCGCCTGCCATTCTGTATTCGACTGAAAACACCGTCAGCGGCGCCGTCGAGGGCTTGGCCGGCGTGCATGCCATGTTCGCCGGCACCGATTGGCGCTGGTTCGAGCCGATTCGCGTGGGCACCACCATGCGCACCGTCGCCACCTTGAAAGACATGGTCGAGCACAAGACACGCTTCGCCGGCCGCTCGTTCCAGCAGATCTATCACGTGCGGTTCTTCGACCAGCACGACACTCTGCTTGCCGAGGCGGATTCCTGGTGTTTCCGCACCGAGCGCGACAGCGCGCGCGAATCCGGCACCAAGTACGACAAGGCGCTGGAGGAAATGCATGTCTACAGCGATGAAGACATCGAGCGCTGTTTCGCGCAGTACCGGCAGGAAAAGCCGCGCGGCCGCGCCAAGCGCCTGTGGCAGGACGTGCAGGTGGGGGACGCCATCGACACCATGCTCAAGGGCCCCTACACGGTGACCGCGGCGGTGTGCTTCATGCAGGCCTGGGGCAACTACGCGATGCACAATCACCGCATCGCCTACCAGTACTACGACCGCCACAAGAAGCTGGCGCCGCGCAACGGGCAGAACGTGCCGGAGCCGCCGGTGCGGGTGCACTGGGACAACGATTTCGCGCGTACCGTCGGTGTGCCGGCGGCCTATGATTTCGGGCCGGAAAGGGTGGCCTGGATGTCCCACATGCTGACCGACTGGATCGGCGACGACGGTTTCCTGCGGCGGCTCAACACGCAGATTCGCCGCCACAATCCGGTCGGCGATGCGGTCTGGTGCGGCGGCACGGTGACCGGCAAGACCGTGGAAGGCACGCGCCACCTGGTGCAGTGCGAGGTGCAGGGCGTCAACCAGGTCGGTGCCTTGTCGATCAAGGGTTACGCCGAAATGGAGTTGCCGGTCGCATGAGTAGTGCTGCCAGTGGCGACGCTGCCGGCGCGGCAGGCAGCGGCGATGCAGGCACGCCGGCTGCCTGGCCCGGCCCTTTGGCCGGGCTCAAGGTGCTCGACCTTTCGCGTGTGCTGGCCGGGCCTTTCGTCACCCAGTTGCTGGGCGATCTGGGGGCCGAGATCCTGAAAATCGAAACGCCCGGGCATGGCGACGACACCCGTACCTTCCCGCCCTTTGTCGGCGGCGAAAGCCATTACTTCATCGCGCTCAACCGGCAGAAGCAAAGCCTGGTGATCGACTTGCAGAAGCCGCAGGGCGCGCAATTGCTGCGCGACCTGGTGGCCAAATCCGACGTGCTGGTCGAGAATTTCCGCCCCGGCGTGATGCAGCGCCTGGGGCTCGACTATGAAAAGCTTTCGCAGATCAACCCGCGCCTGATCTATTGCGCGGTCAGCGGGTTCGGCCTCTCCGGGCCGCTCAGGGACAAGCCTTCGTTCGACATCGTGACGCAGGCCATGAGCGGCGTTTTGAGCGTCAACGGCGAAGCCGGCGCCATGCCTGTCAAGCTGGGCCTGCCGCTGGGCGACCTGAGCGGCGGCATCTTCGGCTCCATCGGCATCCTTGCGGCGCTGCACGAGCGCCACGCCAGCGGGCGCGGGCGCATGGTCGACATCAGCCTGCATGACGGCATGCTGGCCATGCTGGGTTACCTCTCGCAACTGTATTTCCTGACCGGTCGCGACCCGCAGCCGGTCGGCACCAGCCACCCCAGCGTGGTGCCCTACGGTTCGTTTCCCGCCAGTGACGGCCAGATCATCATCGCCTGCCTGACGCAGGGTTTCTGGGGGCGGCTGTGTGCGGCGCTGGAGCATCCCGAATGGACTGACGATGCGCGCTTCAATTCGACCGCGCTGCGCCTGGCGAACCGCGTCGAAGTGGACCGGATGATCGCTGCGCTGACCCGCGGTCGCACGGTGGCCGAGTGGGCCGAACGTTTAACCGCGGCCGATGTGCCGAATGCACCGGTGCTTGGGGTCGGGGCGGCGCTTACGCATCCGCACTCGGCGGCGCGCGAAATGGTGGTCGATGCGGTGCACCCGCGCGCCGGGCCGATCCGCATGGTCGGCCGCCCGATCAAGTTTCCCGGCGCAAGCCAGCCGCCGCTCCAGGCTTCGCCCGTACTCGGGCAGCACACGCGTGAGGTGCTGCGGCGGGAACTGGGGCTGGACGAGGCTACGCTCCAGCAATTGGCGCGCGATGGGGTGATTGACCGCATCGACGCGGCCACGCGCGCGCAATGATCCACTCCCTTTCCGGCATGCGGGTGGTCGAATGGGGCGAGCTGATCGCGGCGGCCTACTGCGCGAAGCTGTTGGCCGAGTTTGGCGCGCACGTGGACAAGATCGAGGCACCGGCGGGCGATGCGGCGCGCGGCTACGGGCCGTTTCCGGGGGATATTGCCGACCCTGAAAGTTCCGGCATCTATATTTTCTTGAATAGCGGCAAGCGCAGCGTCGTGGCCGACGTCGAGACCGCGGTCGGCATCAAGGTGCTGCACGCGCTGATCGGGCGTGCCGATGTATTGGTGACCAACCAGCCACTGGCGCTCAAGCGTCGTCTCGGCCTGGATACGGCCAGCCTGCGCGCGCGCTATCCGGGCCTGATCGTGGTCAGTCTGTCGGTATTCGGCGACAGCGGGCCGAATGCCGAAGTGCCGGCGCAGGCCATCGATGCCTATGCCGCCAGCGGCACCGCCTGGGTGATCGGCGAGCCCAGGCGCGAGCCGCTGATCGTGCCGCTGCTGCAGGCCGACTACCAGGCCGGCGCGCACGGGGCGGCCGCCGTGCTGATGGCATTGATTGCGCGTCGTCGCCTGCCACAACATGCGGGAATGACCGCAGGCGAGAGCATCGACATCGCCAGTGCCGATGTCTTCGCCGCCGCCGCCGGGTCCAACGGCATGATCTACCTGTACTACGGCCTGCAGAAATGGGCGCGTGCCGGACGCCGCGCCTTCGCCTCCGGCGGGCCCTATCCCTATGTGATCCTGCCCTGCAAGGATGGCGCGGTCTGCCTGATCGGCCGTGCGCGCCATGAATGGGCGCGCTTAGTCGAGGCCATGGGGCAGCCGGACTGGACCGCCGATCCGCGCTATCAGGATCTGCATGCGATGGGGCGCGATTATCCGGAAGAGGTCGATGCGCTGGTCACGCCCTGGCTTTTGCGCCACACGCGGGCCGAACTCATGCGCCTGGCGGAACAGCACGGCTTTCCGCTCGGGCCCTTGCGCACCATGGCCGAGGTGGTGGCGTCGCCGCAGTTCGCCCACCGCGGTTTTTTCCGGCAGGTGCCGCATGCGAAGCACGGTGCCATCACCGTGCCGGGCGTGCCATGGCTTACGGCCGGCCAGGAGGCGCTGGTGCCGCTGGCGGCGCCGCGCCTGGGCCAGCATACAGCCGAGGTCCTGCGCGAGCTCGGCCTGGCTTGCGAAGCGATGCCGGCATGAGCGCGGCGCAGGCTGCCGCTTCCACGCAGGCGTCGCCGCATGCGCGACCGCTTGCGGGTTTGCGCGTGCTCGATTTCAGCTGGGTGTGGTCGGGGCCGCTGTTGACATCGATGCTCGCCGAATTCGGCGCCGAGGTGATCAAGGTGGAGCACGGCCTGCGTCTCGACAGCTCGCGCCTGCGCGGCCGGCCGCTGGTCGATGGCAAGCCGGCGGCGGGTCCGAGCATCGAGATCGGGCCGTATTTCCACCAGACCAATCACGACAAGCTGGGCATCACGCTCAATCTCAAGGCACCCGAAGCGCAGGCACTGCTCGATCATCTGGTGGGCTTAAGCGATATCGTGGTCGAGAACCTGAGCCCGGGCGCGCTTGAACGGGTCGGCCTCGGCCACCAGCGCCTGTGCAAACTGAACCCGCGCCTGATCTACCTCTCGCTGGCAGCCGCTGGCCAGAGCGGGCCGATCAGCGGCATGCGCGCCTATGCGCCGATCATGTCGAGCTATTGCGGCTTCGAGGCGCTGATCGGCTATACCGGCTGCGATCCGATCGGCATGATGAATTTCGGCTATGGCGATCCGAATGCGGCGATCCATGGCCTGCTGCCGCTCTTGGCGGCGATCCACGAGGTCGAGGTGTCAGGGTGCGGGCAACATATCGACATGTCGCAGATCGAGGCCTTGCTGGCGGTGGTGGCGGAGCCGGTGATCGATGTCTTCATGAACGGCCGCGATGCCGTGCCCAGCGGCAATCGCCATTCGCACATGGCGCCGCACGGAATTTACCCGGCCGCCGGGGACGAGCGCTGGGTATCGATCGCGATCACCGACGATGCGCAGTGGCAAACCCTGGTCGGTTTGATGGAACGGCCGGCCTGGGCGGCGGATCCGGTTCTTGAATCCGCTGCGCAACGCCTGTTGCGCCAGGACGAGATCGACCGTGAATTGGCATGCTGGACCCGCGGCCACGAGCAGGCGCACCTGGTGGCCTCGCTGCGCGCCGCCGGCATCGCCTGTTCGCCGGTGCAGGACATCGCCGCCCAGTGGGCCGACCCGCACTTCGCCGCGCGCGGCCTGCGGCAGGGTGTGACGCACCCGATCTCCGGGCCGGAGCTGTTGTACCGCACGCCCTGGAACATGGAGGTCAACCGCCCCGAGATTCGTGCAAGCGCACCGCTGTTGGGCCAGCACAACGACTATGTTTTCAAGACCCTGCTCGGGCTGGGCGACGGCGATGTGGCGCGCCTCAAGGCCGCGGCCGTGATTGCCTGAGGCGCAGCCGAACCCCATACCCTGCCGCCCCGACTGAGTACCCGTAGAAGAGAACCAAGCCCATGACCATGATCACCGATATCGATTCCCAGAGCGCGGCGCTCGCCGAATTTTCCTGGGACAAGCTGTGGCAACTGTTCGACGGCAGCGCCGAGAGCATGAACCTGGCGCACGAGTGCCTCGACCGGCATGCGGGCAAAGGCACGGCGGTGAGCATCAAGTTCGCCGACGGGCGCCTTGAGCATCACGACTTCGCCACCTTGTCGGAACTGACCGGCCGCTTCGCCAACTGGCTGGTTCGACGCGGCATTGCCAAGGGAGAGCGGGTCGCGGTGATGCTCGAACCTTCGCTCGGTTTCTACGTCGGCATGTTCGGCGCGGTCAAGCGCGGCGCCATCGGCGTGCCGCTGTTCACGCTGTTCGGGCCCGCAGGATTGGGCTTGCGTATCAATGACTGCAAGCCGCGCTTGCTGCTGGTCGATGGCGACGCAGGCGCGCTGGCGGCACAGTTTCCCGACATGCAGATCGTGCGGGTGGATGCCGCGTTCTGGGCCGACCTGGCGGAGCAAAGCGCGGATTTCGCAAGCGACACGCGGGCCAACGACCTGGCGATCTTCCAGTACACCTCGGGCACCACGCGCGAGTTGCCGGAGGCGGTGCGGCACTCGCATCGCGCGGTGGTCACCCTGATGATCGCCGCGCTCTACGGCGTGGGCTTGCGGCCCGGCGATCGTTACTTCTGCCCGTCCTCCCCGGCCTGGGGCCACGGTTTGTGGCATGGCACCATCGCACCACTGGCGCTGGGCATCCACATCGGTGCCTATTCCGGGCGCTTCGACCCGGCGCGCATCGTCGAGGCGCTGGAAGAACTGAAGATCGACAACTTGGCCGCCGCCGCCACGGTCTATCGCATGATTCGGCACGCCAATCTGCTTCCGCCGGGCCGCTTGAACATTCCGAAAATCTCCTTCACCGGCGAGCCGATCGATGACGATACCGCCGCCTGGGTGGAGCGCACGCTGGGCAGCCCGGCCTGCAGCATGTATGGCACCACCGAAGTGGGCGTGGTGATCGCCAACTATCCCGGTTTCAAGGATTACCACGTCAAGCCGGGCTCGCTGGGCAAGCCGGTGCCGGGCTGGCAGGTGGCGATCGTCGATCGCGCCGGTGCGGAGTTGCCGGCGGGCGAATCCGGCGAGATCGCGGTCAAGCGCCGAGGCGAATGGTTCTACATCAAGGATCGCGGCCGGCGCGATGCCGACGGCTATTTCTTTCACGAAGGGCGCTCGGACGACGTCATCATCTCGGCCGGCTGGACCATGAGCGCGGTGGAAATCGAGAACAGCCTGATGAAGCACCCGGCGGTGCTCGAAGCGGCGGTGATCGGCGTGCCCGACGCCATGCGCGGCCAGGTGGTGCGTGCCTACATCGTGGCGCGCGGCGGCGACGCGCCGGTCGAGGACATCCAGGCCTTCATGAAGAAGCAGTTGTCGCAGCACGAGTATCCGCGGCAGATCGAGTTTGTCACCGAACTGCCGAAAACCCCGGCCGGAAAGATCAACCGCAAGGTGCTGCGCGACCGCGCGGCGCAATCGAAAGCCTGAGCCCCCAACCCATGGCAGCCTCGCGGCAAGCGGGGTCTGGTCATGCAACATGCAGTGCGCATTCGAATTCAACAAGGAGAAGTCATGTCACAGGAAATGCAACGCGAGTTTGTCGGCATCACCGCAGCGGCACTGGACGATCTGCGCAAACGGATCGGCGTCAAGATAGAAAATACCCTTGAGCCCTGGTGCTACGAGGCCACGCGCGACAACATCCGCCACTATGCGCATGGCATCGGTGACGACAACCCGCTGTGGTGCGACCCGGCCTATGCGAAGACCACGCGCTATGGCGACGTGATCGCGCCGCCTTCCTTCATCTTCGCCTTGAGCCGCATCATCAGCGGCTATGTCGGCGGCCTGCCCGGCATTCATGCCATGTTCGCCGGCACCGATTTCAACTGGATGAAGCCGATCCGCCGCAACGCGCAGATTTCAACCGTCGCCTATCTGAAGGATCTGGTCGAGCACAAGACGCGATTCGCCGGTCGTTCGATCCAGCAGATTTATCACGTCGACTTCTTCGACGAGAGCGGCAGCCAGCTGGCGGCCGCCGATTCATGGTGCTTCCGCACCGACCGCGACATCGCGCGCGAATCCGGCACCAAGTACGATCACCTCAAGGAAAAGAAACAGAAGGTCTACACCCCCGAGGAGATCGAGGCGATCTACGCGCTCTACGCGAAAGAGGAAATCCGCGGCAACACACCGCGTTACTGGGAAGACGTGGTCGAAGGGGAAAAGCTGCCGACAACCGTCAAGGGGCCGATGACCATCACCGGTTTCATCTGCTACACCCAGGGCTGGGGCGGCCTCTACATCCGCGCCCACAAGCTGGCCTACAAGATGATCTCCAAACATCCTGGCACCGGCATCAAGAACCGCTTCGGCGTTCCCGATTGCCCCGAGCGCGTGCATTGGGAAGAGGAGTTCGCGCACAAGGTGGGTGCGCCGGGCGCCTACGACTATGGCCCCGAGCGCTGCTCATGGCTGTCGCATGCGGTCACCAACTGGATCGGCGACGATGCGGAGTTGCGCAACCTGCACACGCAAATCCGCCGCCGCAACCCGGAAGGCGACACCCTCTACATCGACGGCCAGGTCAGCCGGAAATACGTCCATGACGGCAAGAAGCTGGTCGAGTTCAGCCTGATCGGCAACAACCAGGATGGCGAATTGTCGATCCAGGGGCGGGCCACGGCGGAGCTGCCGGGCAGGCCTTGAGCGGGCCGGCGGGTGCATTGGCGCCAGGCACGGGGCTGTCGCGTCGACCGCGGAGTCGCTGGCGCGGCGCGACATTTTCCGATAACTGGTTTATCGTGCTTCACATCACAAACCAAGTGCGCACTGCGGAGCCGCCATGCCTGCCCTGACCAGCACCCCGCGTTCGATCGTACTGATCACCGGTGCCTCTTCCGGCATCGGTGAAGCACTCGCCGCCTGCTTTGCCCAAGGCGGCTACGACCTAATGCTGGTGGCGCGCAGCGCCGACAAGCTGCAAGCCTTGTCCAGGCAACTGATGGCGGACTACGGGGTGCGTGCCTGGGTCGAACCCGCAGATCTTGCCGTTCCGGGTGCCGTGCAAAAGCTGGCGGTAAGCCTGAAACGCAAGCGTCGCCAGATCGACGTGCTGGTCAACAACGCCGGCGTGCTGGAGCAGGCGCCGTTCGTCAAAATGGCGGCGGCGCGTCATCAGCAGTTGATCGATCTCAACATTTCCGGCCTGACGGCGATGCTCGCGCAGTTTGTGCCGCCGATGGTGGCGCGCGGCAAGGGGAAAGTACTCAACGTGGCCTCGATCGCCGCCTTCCAGCCGATTCCGCTGCTGGCCACCTATGCGGCGACCAAGGCTTACGTGTTGTCCCTGTCGGAGTCGCTTTCAGAAGAACTCAAGGGCAGCGGCGTGACTGTGACTGCTTTGTGCCCTGGCGTTACCGCCACCGCGATGCTGGGCAAGGCGACCGAGGCCAACGCGCAACTGTCGAAGCTGCCGGCCTTCATGATCGGCCAGGTGGAAGAGGTGGCGGCCGAGGGTTACGCTGCCTGTATCAGGGGTGACGCGATCAAGGTGCCGGGCGTGCTCAATCTGGCCAGCGTGCTGGCGGCGCGGGTGGCGCCTAAATGGCTGGTGAGGCGCGTTGGCGGCGCTCTGGGCAGGCGCGCGGGTGGGGTGTCGGGATCGAGGCGCGCTAAAGATTGCGGCGAAGGCAACACATAATAATCATTCAATCGCGAAATGGTTACAAACATGGAAACGAACAAGCTGACCGTGCCTACCAATCAGACCAGGCGTGGTGCCAACGACGTCCTCGACGCGCTGGTCATCGGCGCCGGCTTTGCCGGCCTCTATCAACTGCTGTGCCTGCGCGACCGCCTGGGTCTTTCGGTGCAGGTGCTGGAAGCCGCTGCGGGGGTCGGCGGCACCTGGTACTGGAACCGCTATCCGGGTGCGCGCTGCGATTCGGAAAGCCATGCCTATTGCTTCACGTTTTCAGAGGAACTGGTGCGTGAATGGGAATGGTCGGAGCGCTATCCCGGCCAGGCCGAGGTGTTGCGCTATCTCAATCATGTGGCCGACCGCTTCGACCTGAAGCGCGACATTCGTTTCGATACCCGGGTCACCTCCGCCCACTGGGATGCGGCGAGCAATCTGTGGTGTGTGGGCACCTCGGCAGGTGAGGAGTTCAAGGCACGCTTCCTGATCACCGCCGTTGGTTGCCTGTCGTCGGCCAATGTGCCGGAGATTCCCGGCCTGGCGGACTTCGCCGGGCGCTGGGTTCACACCGGGCAGTGGCCGCATGAGGGTGTCGATTTCGCGGGCAAGCGGGTCGGGCTGATCGGTACCGGCTCCACCGGCATCCAGGCGGTGCCGGTGATCGCCGCGAGTGCCGCCCATCTCACGGTGTTCCAGCGCACGCCCACCTACAGCGTGCCGGCACGCAATGCGCCGCTGACCGACGAGTTCAAGCGCTACGTCAAGGACAACGCGGCCGCGATTCGCCAGACGATGCAGTCAACCCCCAACGGCCACCCCTTCACCATCGCCGAGCGCCTGGCGTTGGAGACTGCGCCTGCGGAACGGCAAGCCCTGTATGAGGCGGCATGGGAAAAGGGCGGGCTGCAGTTCCGTGCCACCTTCAAGGACTTGATGGTAAGCGTTGCTGCCAACGACACCGCCGCCGATTTCCTGCGCGCCAAGATCCGCGCGGTGGTGCGCGATCCGCTAAAGGCCGCGATGCTGTCCGCTATCGACCATCCCTATGCGGCCAAGCGCCCGCCGATCGACACCGACTATTTCGAGGCCTTCAATCGCGACAACGTCGATCTGGTCGACCTGAAAGCCGAACCGATCGAGCGCGTCACGCCGCGCGGCATCCGCACCGCGGTGGCGGAGGTGCCGCTGGACATCATCGTCTTCGCCACCGGCTTCGACGCCATGACCGGCGCCCTGCTTCGCATGGACATCCGCGGCAAGGACGGTTGCACCCTGGCCGACGCCTGGGCCGGCGGGCCGCGCAACTATCTGGGTCTGCAG
>JAYTDE010000162.1:0-4204 GCA_043736195.1 Burkholderiales bacterium
CCATGCCCTGCTGCAAAGCTTCCTGGTCGGCCAGCCGGAATTTCGCGACATGCTGCAAAGCCCGCACATGCAGCAGTTGCGCCAGCGGGTGATCGCTTCATGCCATATCGGGCCGATGGATTCCGAAGAGACGCGTGGCTACATCGAGCACCGACTCAAATGCGCGGGCTGGAGCGACCACCCGCATTTCGGCGACGATGCCCACGAGGCGATCTTCAAGGCCAGTGGCGGCGTGCCGCGGCGGATTAATTTGTTGTGCGACAGGTTGCTGCTGTTCGGTTTTCTGGCCGGCAAGACCGCCTTTGCGGCTGACGATGTCAACGAGGTGGCCAAGGAAATTTACGACGAAACCTCCGCGCCACCCCGATCGCAGGCGCAGCCTCAAGCGGCGCCGCCGCCGACGGCCGCTGTTGTCGATGCCGAATGGCGCAATGAAGAAGAGTCGCGCCTCTCCGAAACCGGCCCGTTCAAGGTCAACTTGAGCCGGCTGCAGATGAGCTCGATCGAGGCCGGGATCGGAGCGCCGCTCGGGGCCGGGCAGATCGAGGAACGACTGTTGCGCCTCGAGCGCGCCGTGCTGCGGGTCGAAAGCATGAATTCAGCGACCTTGAGCCTGCTGCAGCAATTAGTCGACGCGGTGCGCGCGGCGCAGGTCGACGAACACGCGGTCGAGTGAGCCTTGCGGCTTACGCTGCACGGCGCCGATAGCGTCAGCGGCGATCCATGTGCAAGTTTTTGTAGAACCTCGAATTGTTCTCTTGATTTGAGCCGATTGGCCGATATCATCGGCACGAGTTGGCGTGGGTTCACGGGGCGCGGCATTGCATAGGCCTGGCTGCCCGCGAGATTCAAGTTGATGCCAGTTTTTTTGTAGCGATGCCCGGCCTGACACGGAAATTCGCAAAATTCAGGAATTGGCGATGCGCGCTTTTGCGCGATGGAGTGGGGATGCACAGCGGTACGATTACCAACGCGCTTACGATCGACGTCGAAGACTACTTTCAGGTCTCCGCGTTCGCGCCCTACATCGCGCGTGCCGACTGGAATGTCCGCGAATGCCGGGTCGAGCGCAATGTCGAGCGCATCCTGGCGCTGCTGGACCGGCATTCGACCAAGGCCACGTTTTTCACGCTCGGCTGGATCGCCGAGCGCTATCCGCATCTGGTGCGCAGCATCGTCGACAACGGCCATGAACTGGCCAGCCACGGCTATGGGCATGAGCGCGCCACCGACCAGACCGAGTCGGCGTTTTTTGCCGACGTCCAGTTGGCCAAGATACTGCTCGAAGATATTTCCGGGGCCGAGATCAAGGGTTACCGGGCGCCGAGCTTTTCGATCGGCGAGGCCAATCAGTGGGCCTTTGACTGCCTGGAGCGCGCCGGCTATCGCTACAGTTCGAGCATCTATCCGATCCGCCACGACCATTACGGCATGCCGGATGCGCCGCGCTTTCCGCATCGCATACGCGGGTTGCTCGAAGTGCCGGTGACCACGCTGCGCCTGTTCGATCGCAACTGGCCGGCCAGTGGCGGCGGTTATTTCCGCCTGATGCCCTACGTGCTGTCGCGCTGGATGCTCAGAAGGGTCAACGCACACGATGCGCGCCCGGCCACCTTCTACTTCCACCCCTGGGAAGTCGATCCCGACCAACCGCGCATCGCCGGCATCAGCGCCAAAACCCGCTTTCGCCACTACCTCAACCTGGACCGCATGGAGGCACGCTTAGACCGCCTGCTGGCCGATTTTCGCTGGGGCCGCATGGACCGTGTTTTCTATGATGCAGCGACCGCCGCAGGTGTTTGAGTCGAGTCTGTGCCGGGTCCGGCGCGCTCGCGTGCCGCGTAAGGACAGCCGTCGCGAGCTGCGCGATCGCTGGTGCACAGCATGATTCGCGTCAAGCGCCTTGAACCCGGCGACAAGCCCGGCGCGACCCGCTGGGATGCCTTCGTGGCCACCTGCCCGCAGGCCACCTTCTTTCATCGCGCCGGCTGGCAAAGCGTCATCGCCGACGTGTTCCGCCATCGCACCCATTATCTTTTTGCTGAAGACGATGGCACGATCGCCGGCGTATTGCCGCTCGCGCATGTCAACAGCGTTTTGTTCGGCAACGCACTGGTTTCCTTGCCGTTTGCCGTTTACGGCGGGGTTGCCGCAACATGTGAAGCCGCAGCGCTGGCGCTGGAGGATGAAGCCCAGGCCATCGCCTGCCGCCTGGGGGTCGACCATCTCGAGCTGCGCAATGTCAAGCCGCGCCACGCCGACTGGCCCGCGCAGGACCTGTACGTGACCTTCCGCAAGGAGATCCTGCCCGAGCTCGAAGCCAACCTGCTGGCCATTCCGCGCAAGCAACGCGCCATGGTGCGCAAGGGCATCAAGAACGGATTGCGCGCCGAGATCGACAGCGATGCCGCGCGTTTTTTCGCGTTGTATGCCGACAACGTGCATCGCCACGGCACGCCGGCCATGCCGCGCGCCTACTTCGAGGCATTGCTCACCGAGTTTGGCCCCGATTGCGAGATCCTGACGGTCGTCGGACCCGACGCGCGGCCGCTGTCGAGTGTGCTGAGTTTCTATTTTCGCGATGAGGTGTTGCCCTACTACGCGGGTGACGATGAAGACGCACGCGACCTGGCCGCCAACGACTTCAAATACTGGGAACTGATGCGCCGCGCCTGCGAGCGCGGGCTCAAGGTATTCGACTACGGGCGCAGCAAGCAGGGCACCGGTTCATACTCCTTCAAGAAGCACTGGGGTTTCGAGGCCGCGCCGCTCAATTACGAATACCGCCTGTACCGGCGCGACACGGTGCCGCAGAACAATCCGGCGAACGCCAAGTTCCGCCTGTTCATCGAGGCCTGGCGGCGCCTGCCGATTAGCCTGGCCAATCGTATCGGGCCGCACATCGTGCGCAATCTGGGTTGAGCTAAGCATGGCCAACATCCTTTTTCTCACGCACCGGCTTCCGTATCCGCCCAACAAGGGCGACAAGGTGCGCACTTATCACCTGCTGCGCTATCTATCGGCGCGCCATCGGGTGTTTCTCGGCACCTTCGTCGACGATCCGGCGGATCTGGCCTATGTGGACATCGTGCGCGCTTCGTGCGTCGACCTGCATGTGGTAAGGCTGTCACCGCCGCTGGCCAAGCTTGCCAGCGTGCGCGGCCTGATCAGCGGCGAAGCGCTGACGCTGCCCTACTATCGCAACGCCGGCTTGCGTGCCTGGGTGCGCGCCACCTGCGCCGCGCAGCGCATCGATGCGGCGATGATATTTTCGTCGGCCATGGCGCAGTACGCGAACGACATTCCCGACATGCCAAAACTCGACGTGTTCGATGACGTCGATTCCGCCAAATGGACCCAGTACGCGCAACATCACCGCTGGCCGATGTCCTGGGTGTATCGGCGCGAGGGTGTCAAGCTGTTCGAATTCGAGCGCCGCGCCGCCGCCGCCTCCACCTGCACTTTTTTCGTGACCGCCAATGAGGCCGACTTTTTTCTCAAACTCGCGCCCGAATGCCAGGGACGTGTAGGCGTGGTGTGCAACGGTGTGGATGCCGAATACTTTTCGCCGGCGCACGCATCCGCCTCGCCTTTCGCCGCCGACGAGATTGCGCTGGTATTCACCGGCGCCATGGATTACTGGCCCAATGCCGATGCCGTCATCTGGTTCGCAGCCGAGGTGCTGCCGCGCCTGCGCGCGCGCTGGCCGACGCTGCGCTTTCATGTGGTCGGGCGCTCGCCCACCGCCGAAGTGCAGGCGCTGGCGTGCGACGCCATTCGCGTCACCGGCACGGTGCCTGACGTGCGGCCCTACCTGCGCCACGCAGCGCTGGTGGTGGCGCCCCTGCGTCTGGCGCGCGGCATCCAGAACAAGATCCTCGAAGCCATGGCCATGGCGCGCGCGGTGGTGGCCGCCGATTCCTGTGCCGGGGCGCTCGATGCGCTAGCCGGGCGCGATCTGGAGGTTGCCGCCACGCCGCAAGACTATGAGCGCGCGATCAATGGCCTGCTGGAAGATCCCGCGCGTGCCGCTGCCATGGGCGTGGCAGCGCGCGAACGGGTGCTGGCGCACTACAGCTGGGACGCGCACCTGGCCGGATTCGATCGCTTTCTGGAGCCCGCCGGCGCGCCGCATGCCGCGCTGGCGCAAGCAGCATGAGCGCCACGCCTGCAACTGTATTGCCGGGGCAGCCTTTGGCCATCG
>JAYTDE010000163.1:0-5476 GCA_043736195.1 Burkholderiales bacterium
CCGAGGCAATGTTGATTGATTGCCGTAGCGAGATCGAATTTTTCTACGTCGGACATCCGGTTGGCGCCATCCATATCGCCTGGCATGAGGCCCCGGACTGGGAGGTCAATCCCGACTTTGCCAGGGAAGTGCTGCGCGAGTCACGCGACCGCGAGCGGCCGATTCTTCTGATCTGCCGTTCCGGCAAGCGCACCCTGGACGCGGCACGCGCCCTGGAGGACGACGGGTTTACCGATGTAACCAATGTGCTGTTCGGTTTCGAGGGTGAACTTGACGAAAATTTCCAGCGCGGCAAGCTGAACGGCTGGCGGCACGACGGCTTGCCGTGGGAGCAGATGTAGCGCCGGCCAGACCTGAAAATCGGCATGCGGCCTGGGTTGACCGGCGCTACGGCGGCTTGCTGCGCCGGTCGATTCATGGTTCGAAAGACCCGAGGAATCCAGTTCCCTCAGGCTTGGCTTTGGCCACGCTTCAGGTAGAGGAGCCAGACGCAGGTGCCGGCTACGCAGAATGCGGCGGTGGTGAGCGCCAACTGCAAGGCGGTGCCGGACACCAGCGGGGCGATGATGCCGGCCACCAGGGTCGAAAGCATCACCTGGGTGAAGCCCTGGGCCGAGGACACCATGCCGCGGTTCTGCGGGAACATGTCCATCATCAGCAGTTGCGCTGACGGCGTGATCATCGATTGGCCGATCGCCGAAAGCACCAGCGGCGCGATCGAGACGAAGGTCAGGCCGCTGCCCGGTGCCATGCCGGGTACCAGCAACCACTGCACGCCCAGGTTGATCGTCATGCCCGCCCCCATCAGCACGAAGCCGTAATTGGCGGCGCGCCGGCGCGAGACGCGCCCGGCCATGCTTCCTGAGATTGTCGAGCCGATCACCATGCCGACGACGATGGGGATGAAAAACCAGCCGAAGTCGGTGGCGGTGAGACTCAAGTGCCGCATGATGAACGCCGGTGAAGCCATGACGTAGACGAAGAAGGTCGAGAAATTGAAGGCGATGGTGGCCGCCAGCAACTGGAACTCAAGGCGCGTGAACACCTTCCAGTAGTCGCGCGCCATGGTGCGCGCATTGAGGGCGGTGCGTTGCGCCGGCGGATGGGTTTCCGGCAGGGCGCGCCAGGTCCAGATCCATAGCAGCACCGCGCCCGCCAGCATGAAACCGAACACGCTGCGCCAACCCGCCCATTCGTGCAGATAGCCACCGATGATGGGCGCCACCCCCGGCGCGATGGCGAAAATCAGCATGACCGAAGACATCAGGCGCTGCGCCTGCGGCCCTTCAAAACAGTCGCGCACGATGGCGCGCGAGACGATCGCGCCGGCACCGCCAAACAGGCCCTGCACCAGACGTGCTGCTATCAGCACTTCGATGCTCGGGGCCAGGGTGCAGACCAGCGCCGCCGCGGCATAGACCGCCAGTGCGACCAGGATCACCGGCCGGCGTCCGACGGCGTCCGAGATGGCGCCATGCCAAAGGCTCATCAAGCCGAAGCCCAGCAGGTAGAACGACAAGGCCTGTTGTGCCTGGACCTGGGTGGCGCCCAGTTGTTCCTGCAGCGCCGGCAGGCTGGGCAGAAAGGTATCCATCGAAAACGGCCCGAGTGTCGCCAGGGCGGCGATCAGGACGATGAACGAGCGCTTTTCCGCGAAGTGCGCGGCGGGTCTGGGCGAATGGGCGGAGGGCACTACGAAGGACTTGCTGTAAACAAAAAACGCCCGGGGCGCCGGGCGTTGGGTTGATGCGATTCATTGTACAGCGGCAACCCCGCTGTCAGTCGCACTTGCGCACCGTAGTGCGCAGGCGCTGGCAGCAGTGAATTGCGATTCGCGAGACTAGTGAAATACCACGCGCTGCATCAGCAAGGCATCGAAACCGCGAATGAATTCGTCGACATCGTCCGGGGTGACCTCGCGTTCGGCATCCGCGGCCATGGCCTGGAACGAGGCGCGCATGCGCACCGCGACCGCGCCGTCCAAGAAGGCGCCACGCCCGCTGAACTTGTCGACCACCTCGAATCCCTGCAGGCTGCGCCCTTGCGAGACCTCGGCCACGTAGTAGTTCGCGCTGTTGAACAGTACGTTGGTCAGAATCGCAGGTGCGTTCGAATGCAGCTGGATGCTCATGGTGATCTCCGGTTGGGGCCGTGCAACGGGCTCGTTGCACTGGACAGCGACCCTGGCTTCTACTACTCCACCAATATCCGGGCCGAACCGGCGAATTCAAGTGGCGTTGGCACTTCAATTCGCAGGATCCAAGGCTTTAACGCGCCAGATCCGATTCGGTTGATATCGCAGTGCCAAGGGCCACAGTGCCTTAACGACCGCGCGCCTGGCAACTTGATGGCGCTGCCGACCGCCTGCAGCCATCGTGAGTTGCCACCGGCCGCGCAATAGCGGCTAGAAGCGTGTGCTGAACTCGAGCGCCACGCGACCGAAGCGCTGTCCGTAGCGCGTGCCATGGGTATCCCACTGTTGGCGGCCAACCACCGACACCGATACGCTGAATTCGCCAATCGCTCCGCCCAAACCGAACTCGCGCTCGGCGATCAGCGGTCGCGCGCTTGTCGTGCTCTGGCTGGAACGATTGAAAAGCCCGCCTTGCAGCATGGCGTTGTAGGCGACCAGATCGCCATGCAGGCGCGCGAATGCGAACAACTCTGGCGCTTTCTCCGGCACGCGCCGCTCCTCGCAGTAGGGCGCGCAATCGGCACGGCTGTCGGACTCTGCTTGCGCATGGCGATCGCGGCGGGCGCCGGCCAGCGATTCCAGGGTGTGGGTGTCCAGTCTGAGCGAGTCATAAGAGGTGCGGAACCAGCCGATACGCGCAGTCACGCCGGCGCCCGCGTAGATTTGCAGATTGCCCAGTCCGGCGCTTACATGCGGGCGCAGATCGGTGGCCAGGGGCAAGCCGAACACGCTGGAACCAAGAACCGCAAGCGGCTCGTGAAACAGGCGCTCGGCATACTCGAAGCGTGCGATCGCACCCAGCTCGTTGCGAATCTGCGAACTCCAGCCTTGTGGCACAGGTGAATTCGTGATGTTCCGGTGCACCCAGGTCTGTAGCTGCCTGCCCTGGGCGCAGGGCCCGATGCAACCCAAATCCAGGCCGTAGCGCCAGTAGCGGCCGTCACTGGCATGCAGTTCACGGTGAAACCCGATGTAGGCCCAGGCCGCGTAGGGTCGCTCACCGGCGGGGATTTGCGCAGGTGCCAGGCGGATATCGGAAGGCGTGTACAGGTTATGGCCGAAAAAGACGAAGTTGTAGGCCGTGCGAAAGCACACCGGCCGCCCCGCCTCACGCTGGCCGGGTGTCTGCGCCGCGCGCGCATTCGGCGTCTTCCAGGGCGCGCTTGTGCGCGTCGCCACCGGCGGTGAAGCGCAGAGGCGGCACCCATGGCCGTTGATTGTCGTCATCGAACTTCACTGCGTGCTTGGCGCCGGCGCGCCAGGTCAGGCGCACGCCGTTGGTGTAATTGCTGTCGGTGGCATAAAACACGTCGTTCTCGTACTCGATACGCAGGCGTTTGAACGTGCCCTCGCCCACTACCACCTTGAGTTCATCCCAGAAATCGGCGGCATGTTGGCGCAGCCCCTGCGCGGGCACGCTGGCGGACATGCCTGCGGAACACAGGAAGACGCCGATCGCGACGCAGGCGCCGCGGATGCCTGGCTGCCCTATCCGGTTCATGCGTCCGCGGAGCCGGCAGTCAGGCCGAGGTGGACTGCGCAGGCCGGGTCGCTTGCATCCAGTAGTGGCGCTGCGATGTTGAACTCGGCGCGAAAACGCGCGCAGGTGTCGCTCCAATCACTGGCAGCGGATGCGTCGCAGATGACCAGATCGGCTGCGGCACACAGGCTTCCAAGGGCCTGGCGCAGCGCCTGCGGCGCGCTGCCAATCATTGGCGCATCGATTGCTGCGACCACGCTTTCCAGCCGCAGCAGACGGGCGAAATCAGGCTTGACAAGTTGCGTGCGGACACTGGCGGCATGGCTTTCGGTGCCGGCATCAATGATCAAAAGCGTGGGTGCCCAATTGGACAGGCGGCGCAACAAGCGGGTCAGACCGACCTTGAAGGGCAGGAGGCCGGTGCAGCACAGGCAGCCGGGCGGCAACACGGCGAACTCGATGTCGGCCGGCGGCGCGCCCGCGCTTGGGTGATGGTCTACCAGTCCGGAGGTGATGACGATAAAGCGTTGCGCCTCCGGCTTGAACTCGATCAAGCTGCCGATGGCCCGCCGCCGCGCAGACGGCGCCATGCCGGTGACCAGGATGGCGGCAAGCGGGGTTGGTGCCGAAGCGCCAGGAGCGGGCCTCCCGAGTGCGCCGGCTTGACCTTCGCTCACGCGTCTTCAGTGCCCTCGCCCGGCTTCTTGCCACCGATCGGCAGGCCGAGCGCCTTGAGCTTGCGATACAGATGGGTGCGCTCCAGCCCGGTTTTTTCGGCAATCCGCGTCATGCTGCCCTTTTCACGTGCCAAATGGTAGGTGAAGTAAGACCGCTCGAACTCGTCGCGGGCTTCGCGCAAGGGCAGTTCGAGATCAAGTCCGGAGATCGACGATTTCGGCGGCGCTTCGGCTGCCGTGGCAATTGCCGCGCTGGCGACAGCCGCGCCGCCGACGGCCGGCCGCAGCGCGGTCTTGAGGGTCAGTCCGCGCTTGACCGCGGCCAAAAGCTTGGCCAGCGCGATCGGTTTCTCCAGGAAATCGGTGGCGCCGATGCGCGTGGCTTCGACCGCCGTATCGATGGTTGCATGGCCGCTCATCATCAGCACCGGCATGGTCAGAAGCCCGCTGGTCGACCATTCCTTGAGGAGCGAGACGCCGTCGGTATCGGGCATCCAGATGTCGAGCAGTACCAGATCGTGCTGTCCGGCGAGTCGGGCGGCGCGCGCCTCGGCGGCGTTCTCCGCGAGGGTAATGCTGTGGCCCTCGTCGCCGAGAATTTCCGACAGCAGCTCGCGGATACCGATTTCGTCATCTACCACCAGGATGTTGGCCATTTATTTACACCCGTGCCTTGAGCGATATGGTGTTCGCGGAGCGCCGTATCGGATTGTGATGCAACGAAGTCGCGGACCCATGCGCAGGCCTTGCGGCCGCATTTGCAACGTCCCGCGCACGGGCCGTGGAACCGAAACGGATTCTAAGCGATAGCTTCATGCGGTCTCCGTGCTGCTGCGCAAGGTGATGCTGACGCGTGCGCCACTGCCTTCCTGATTGGCGATGTCGACCGTGCCGTGATGGTCATCGATGATGCGCTTGACAATCGCCAGGCCAAGCCCGGTACCGCGTGCCTTGGTGGTCACATACGGTTCGAACGCGCGCGCGATGATCTTCTGCGCGAATCCCGGCCCGCTGTCGGCAACCGAGAGGCGGGCGCCACCGGCCACCGGGACGGTTTCCACGATGATCTCGCGGTGCGCGCTGCCGGCCACCGCGTCCTGGGCGTTCTGCAGCAGGTTGTGGATC
>JAYTDE010000164.1:0-3439 GCA_043736195.1 Burkholderiales bacterium
GGCCAATGCCGTCGGCGAGATCACGGCGCAGGCCAGGGCGAATGCCGCGACGCTACGCTTTAGTATTGCGCTGCACTTTAATATTGGTTTCATGCGAGCGTCTCCTGATTTGAAAGGCCCGGCGATTATAGCCAAGCTATCATTAGGGCCTCGTTGCATCGCGCTATCCAAAGTCCCCCATGGCCGGCCCCCTGACCCACCTCAAAGTTCTCGACTTGTCGCGCGTGCTCGCCGGGCCCTGGTGCGGACAATTGCTGGCCGACATGGGTGCCGAAGTGATCAAGATCGAGCGGCCAGTGGATGCCGACGGCAGCGGCGGCGGCGACGACACCCGCACCTGGGGACCGCCCTACCTCAAGGATGCGGCCGGAAATGACACCAGCGAGGCCGCCTATTTTCTCTCAGCCAACCGCGGCAAGCAGTCGGTCACGCTCGACATCAGCAAGCCCCAGGGCCAGGAAGTGGTACGCCGGCTGGCGCAACGCTCGGACGTGGTGCTGGAAAACTACAAGACCGGGCAGCTCAAGAAGTACGGGCTGGACTACGCCAGCCTGTCCGCCCTCAATCCCGGCCTCATCTATTGCTCGATCACCGGATTCGGCCAGACCGGGCCCTATGCGCAGCGCGCCGGTTACGACTACATCATCCAGGGCATGGGCGGCCTGATGAGCGTCACCGGCGAGCGCGACGACCTGCCCGGCGGCGGCCCGCAAAAGGTCGGGGTGGCGGTGGCCGACCTGATGACCGGAATGTATTCCGGGGTGGCTGTGCTGGCGGCCCTGGCCAGCCGCAACCAGAGCGGACTGGGACAATACATCGACATGGCGCTGCTCGACGTACAGGTGGCGATGCTGGCCAACATGAACATGAACTACCTGACTTCGGGCGAAAGCCCGCAACGCGCCGGCAACGCGCACCAGAACCTGGTGCCCTACCAGGTGTTCGAGTGTGCCGACGGCCATGTGATCATCGGCACCGGCAACGACAACCAGTACGCGCGCTTCTGCGAAACCGGCGGCCGCCCCGAACTGGCCACCGATGCGCGCTTTTCCAGCAACCCGCAGCGGGTGCGCAACCGCGATGCATTGATCCCGCTGCTGGCCACCATGGTCAGGCAAAAGTCCAAGGAGGCCTGGATCAGCGCCCTGGAGCGGCAGGGTGTACCTTGCGGCCCGATCAATACCCTGGCCGAGACCTTCGCCAATCCGCAGGTGGTGGCGCGCGGCATGCGCATCGATCTTGCGCACCCGGCCGCCGGCAGTGTTCCGATGGTGCGCAACCCGATTGTCTTTTCCGGTACGCCGCTGGAATACACCGCAGCGCCCCCCTTGCTGGGCCAACACACCGAACAGGTGCTGCGTTCGCTAAACTACACTGACGCCGAGATCGCACAATTGCGCTCGACCCATATTCTCTAGAGGTACCCCGATGAGCCGCGACTACGCACAGTATGAAATCCATGTCCACGGCGACATTCCGGTCAAGTCCGGAATCACCGTGAAGCAGATCGAGGACGCGTTGAAGCCCATGTGGCGCTATGGCGGCGCGCGGACGCTGGCGGACGCATCCAGCATGTTCGAGGAAGAGCCCGGCATCGCCTATGATGCCGCCAAGAATGTGCTGGCGATCTGCTGGACGGTCGAGGGCAACGCCGATTTCCAGAATGCCTTAGACGAGGCCTGCGCCGGCATCTGCGACATTGCCTCCGAAGGGGCCGGTATCGAGGTCAGCTACTACGACAACGATGACGAGGAAGGGCGCGACGAGTTCGGCCTGATTTTCGTCGGCCCCACCCCCGAGGCGATCCACGAAACCCAGCGCCAGTACATGCTCGAAGACATGACACGGCTGATGGAGCGGCATTTCGACAAGGGCGAGATGGTCGACGTGATCGACGCGGTCAATCGCCTGTTCGCCAAACGCCTGCTGTCGATCGCCCAGGGCCAGAAGCTGACGCGCTTCGAGTTGCCCTCCGGCGGCGGCGGTGCCCACGGCGGCGGCAAGCGCCACCTGCATTGAGTCGCGGCTCCGAAAGCCACTGATGAGTGCGCGCCGCTTGCCGCCGCTTGCCGCCCTGCTGCTGCTTGCACTTGCCCTGTTGCTTGGTTGCGGCAACGCAAGCGCCCAGGCCTGGCCGTCCAGGCCGGTCAAGTTCGTGGCGCCGTTTCCGCCGGGTGGCCCGGTCGATCTGCTGGCGCGCCTGATCGGCCAGAAAATCAGCGAAAAATCCGGCCAGCCCGTGCTGATCGAAAACAAGCCCGGCGCGGCCGGCAACCTGGGCATCGAACAGGTCGCCAAGTCGACGCCCGACGGCACCACCTTCCTGCACGTGCCGGCCGGCAACATCACCATCAACGCGACCCTGATGCGCGACATGCCCTTCAACTGGGAGCGCGATTTCACCCCGGTCACCATGATCGCCACCGCGCCCAATCTTTTGGTGGTGCATCCTTCGGTACCTGCCACGACAGTCAAGGAACTGATCGCCCATGCGCGCGCCAATCCGGCCAAGCTGACCTACGGGTCGCCTGGCATCGGCAGCGGCCTGCACCTGTCGGGCGAACTGTTCCGGCGCGAGGCCGGGATCGATATTGCGCACGTGCCCTACAAAGGCACGGTGCAGGCGATGAACGACCTGATCGGCGGCCAGATCACCATGATGTTCGGTGCCATGCCGACCCTGTTGCCTCAGGTCAAGGCCGGCAAGCTGCGCGCCATCGCGGTTACCAGCAGCCAGCGCTCGAGCTCGGCGCCCGAGATTCCCACCATCGCCGAAGCCGGTCTGGTCGGCTTCGACGTCAGTTCCTGGTACGCGATCATGGCGCCGGCGAAAACCCCGCCCGCGATCGTGGGCGCACTGGCCGACGAAGTGCGGCGCATCGTCGCCCTGCCGGACGTCCGGCAGACGCTCGCCGCGCAGGGCTTGGCGCCGGTCGCGATGCCGCCGGCCGAGTTTGCGGCGCACATCAGGCGCGAAACCGCGACCTGGGCGAAAATCATCCGCGACGCCAATATCAAGGCGGAGTAAGGCCGCAGCGGCGGCACGCCAAAAACCTGGAGAAAAAGAATGCGCATGACGGCCAAGAGAGTCTTGACGGGCCTGACCTGCAGCCTGATTTGCAGCCTGCTGACCACGCTCGCGCTGGCCCAGCCGTTCCCCAACAAGCCGCTGCGCTTCATCGTGCCCTATCCACCGGGCGGGTCGCTTGATCAGGTGGCACGCGCCATGGCCGACAAGATGAAGGACGGCCTGGGGCAGCCGATACTGGTGGAAAACCGGCCGGGCGCGGGTGGCAACCTGGGCGCCGACCTGGTGGCCAAGAGCCCGCCCGACGGCTACAGCATTGTCATGGGCGCGGTGGCCACGCATGCCATCAACCCGGCGCTGTATCCGAAAATGCCGTATGACCCGATCAGGGACTTCCAGCCGATCACTTTG
>JAYTDE010000165.1:0-1924 GCA_043736195.1 Burkholderiales bacterium
CCGGGCTTTTCGGGCAGCGCTAGCGAGCCCCAACGGCCGCGCTTCAGCGGGCCAATTCATTCAATGGAGAAGTGTATGACTATCAAAGTGGCGATCAACGGTTATGGCCGGATCGGGCGCAACATCCTGCGTGCCCATTACGAAGGCGGCAAGAAGCACGACATCGAGATCGTGGCCATCAATGACCTGGGCGACGTCAAGACCAACGTGCACCTGACCAAGTACGACACCGCGCACGGCAAGTTTCCCGGCACCGTCGGCATCGATGGCGAATACATGGTCGTCAACGGCGACAAGATCAAGGTCCTGGCCAACCGCGATCCGTCGAAGTTGCCGTGGGCCGAACTGGGCGTTGACGTGGTGCTCGAATGCACCGGTTTTTTCACCAGCAAGGAAAAGGCCTCGGCGCATATCGCCGGTGGCGCGAAAAAGGTGATCATTTCCGCCCCCGGCGGCAAGGATGTCGATGCCACCGTGGTCTATGGCGTCAATCATGGCGTGCTCAAGGCTTCGCATACCGTGATCTCCAACGCCTCATGCACCACCAATTGCCTGGCACCGCTGGTCAAGCCCCTGCACGACAAGATCGGCCTGGTAAGCGGTCTCATGACCACCATCCATGCCTATACCAACGACCAGGTGCTGACCGACGTTTATCACGAGGATTTGCGGCGTGCGCGTTCGGCTTCGCAGAACATGATCCCGACCAAGACCGGCGCCGCCGCCGCGGTTGGCCTGGTGCTGCCGGAATTGAACGGCAAGCTCGATGGCTACGCCATCCGCGTGCCGACCATCAATGTCTCGATGGTCGACCTGACCTTCACCGCGCGGCGCCCGACCACGGTCGCCGAGATCAACGCCATCATGCGTGAAGCCGCCAATGGTTCACTCAAGGGCATTCTCGAATACACCAGCGAACCTTTGGTGTCGTCAGACTTCAACCACAACCCGGCGTCCTCGACCTTCGACTCGTCCCTGACCAAGGTGGTCGAAGGGTCGCTGGTCAAGGTCGGCGCCTGGTATGACAATGAATGGGGCTTCAGCAACCGCATGCTCGATACAACCGTTGCCTTGATGTCCGCGAAGTAATCCTGCAACCGGGCGCGCAAGCGCCCTTTGTCAACGCTATCGCCATGAACTTCAAACGACTTTCCGACCAGGCCTTGAGTGGCAAACGCGTCTTCATCCGCTCCGACTTGAACGTGCCGCAGGATGATGCCGGCAACATCAGTGACGACACGCGCATCCGCGCTTCGCTGCCGGGCATCCGTTTCGCGCTCGATGCCGGGGCCGCCGTGATGGTGACTTCCCACCTGGGGCGCCCGACCGAAGGCGAGCTCAGGCCCGAGGATTCGCTGGCGCCGGTGGCCGCGCGCCTGTCGGAGTTGCTGGGATGCGTGGTGACGCTCAAGGCCCACTGGATTGATGGGGTGGAGGTCGCCGCGGGCCAGGTCGTATTGCTCGAAAACTGCCGCTGCAACAAGGGCGAAAAGAAGAACGACGACACGCTCGCGCAAAAAATGGCAAAGCTGTGCGACATCTATGTGAATGACGCGTTCGGAACCGCGCATCGCGCCGAGGCCACCACCCACGGCATCGCCCGCTACGCCGCGATCGCCTGCGCCGGCCCCTTGATGGCAGCCGAACTCGACGCGCTGGCGGCAGCCCTGCGCGCGCCGAAGCGGCCGCTGGTGGCGATCGTCGCAGGATCGAAAGTATCGACCAAGCTCACCGTCCTGCAGGCGCTGGCGGGCAAGGTCGACCACATGATCGTAGGCGGCGGCATTGCCAACACTTTCATGCTGGCCGAAGGCCTGGCCATCGGCAAATCGCTGGCCGAACCTGACATGCTGGCCGAGGCAAGATCGGTGATCGCCATGATGAAGGCCAAGAACGGTTCGGTGCCGATTCCCGTCGATGTGGT
>JAYTDE010000166.1:0-1944 GCA_043736195.1 Burkholderiales bacterium
CGATGATGCTTGCCGTAGTGAAAAGCCACCGTGTTGGCCGAAATGACCGGATCGAGGGCGTTCTCCAGGTAGGGCAGGGCCGGCAGCACATGCGGGGTCGCGGCACGCGCACGCAGTGGCTGGAAACCCGCTGCAGCCATTGTCAGGGTAGCCGTGGCCCCGACCATGAACCGGCGTCGGGCGAATGGGCGATCAAGTGTCGATAGGGTGGCGATTTGCACGGTCGGGCCCTCGCTTGGCTTTGGCAACGGTTTGGTGACGCAGCCTTGAAGTGTAGCGGTACTTGCAGGCTTCGCCACGCCAGCCGATTTCGCCCGCATGGTTGCGCCTCTGGATGGTGGGCATGGACGCCCCGTATACTGGTTGGCATCGAAAAACCTCTTCACCGCACGAGGCTTGGCAGAAATGAACGAAGCGCTGATCGACAAGTTGGCCATCATCGAAACCGTACAGAACTGGGCGGTCTGGCGCGACGCCGGCGACTGGGAGCGCTTTCGCACCGTCTGGCACGACGACGGCTGGATGAGCGCCACCTGGTTCCAGGGGCCGGCCACCGCGTTCATCGAGGTCAGCCGCGCGGGTTTCGACAAGGGCGTGTCGATCCTGCACTTCCTGGGTGGGTCGAGTGTCGATCTGGCGGGACCGCGCGCGGTGGCGCAAACCAAGATGACCATCAATCAGCGCGCGCCGGTCGACGGGGTTACGGTCGATGTGGTGTGCACCGGGCGCTTTTACGATTTTTTCGAGAAGCGTGACGGCGCCTGGCGCATCGTGCGGCGCCAGCCGATTTACGAGAAAGACCGCATGGATGTGCTCGATCCGGGCGTAAGCCTCAAACTGGACCCGGCGCTGCTGGCGCAATTCCCCGAGGGCTATCGCCACCTGGCGTATCTGCAGAGCCGCATCGGCTTCAAGATCAAGACCGATATGCCCGGCTTGAAGGGCGAGGTGGTGCAAGCCTTGTACGCACGCGGTGCCAAATGGCTGGCCGGTG
Organism: Burkholderiales bacterium; assembly: GCA_043736195.1. GTDB lineage: Bacteria > Pseudomonadota > Gammaproteobacteria > Burkholderiales > JAEUOS01 > JAEUOS01. The sequence continues at coordinate 995 of JAYTDE010000166.1, forward strand.
AAGCGGCATGGGATGCGCCGCCGGTGCAAAGCGGGATCTGAGCCGCGAGCGCGCCCTGTTCAATACACCAGCCGGCGCGCGACCGCGCCGGACGTTCAAGACCTGCAAAACGATGGAGACAAGACCCATGCGAATTTTGCTCACCAGCATTCTCGCGGCCTGTGCCGCCATTTCGATACCGCTTGCCGCGCAGGACTTTCCGAGCCGGCCTCTGAAGCTGATCGTGCCGCAGCCCCCGGGCGGCGGCTTCGACACCGTCGCGCGACAACTGGCCGACAAGCTCGGGCCCCTGCTGGGGCAGTCGATGGTGGTGGAAAACCGCCCGGGCGCCGGCACCCTGGTGGGCACCGAGGCGGTGGCACGCGCGCCGGCCGATGGTTACACCCTGCTATTGGGCGGCTTGTCGAACATCGCACTCAATCCGGGCCTTTATCCCAAGCTGCCCTACGACCCGCAAAAGGATTTCGTACCGGTAGGTCTGGCGGTGAAATACTCCTACACGCTGGTGGCGCGCAAGGACCTGCCGCAAGCCACGCTGCGTGAACTGATCGAGTACGCCCGTGCCAATCCCGAGAAAGTCACCTATGCATCGGCCGGCAATGGTACCGGCCAGCATGTCGCATCGGCCGTCATGACTCAGCTGGCCGGCGTCAAGCTGACGCACGTGCCCTACAAGGGCGCGCAGGCGGCGTACCAGGATGTGATCGCCGGCCGCGTCGACCTGTTCTTCGACATCACCTCGACCGCGCGCGCCCAGGTCAACGGCGGTGCCGTCAAGGCGCTGGCGGTGTCGTCACGCGATCGGCAGGCCATCCATCCGGCGGTACCTTCGGTGGCCGAGACCGGCGTTGCGCCGCTGGACATGGAAAGCTGGTTCGGCGTGTTCGCGCCGGCCGCCACGCCGCCTGCGGCGCTGACGCGATTGCGCGCGGAAATGGACAAGGCGCTGG
>JAYTDE010000167.1:0-3873 GCA_043736195.1 Burkholderiales bacterium
CGCCGGCAGGTTCGCGTGCGGCAGGCCGTCATGCGTGTCAGGCTTCTGCAGGCGGCGCACCATGCTGTTGGGTTGGTGCGAAAGCCATTTCCAGTCGCGCGCGGCCAGCCCCGCCGGTGCTGGTCGCGCCATCAGTTCGCCGCGCACCGTGCCGACGATTCCCGCGCTCAGCGGCCCGCTGCCCTTGCACGCGAACCTGCGCACCGCCGGGCCCAGCAATGGTGCGAGATTGGGCGTCTCGCGGGTAATGCGCATCAGGCGGTCGGCGCCCGCCAGAACCACGTCATTGAAATCGGCGATGCTGGTGGCGCGGCCGAATACCAGACAGGCGGCACGCAAGACGGCGCGATCGGCAATCTCGCGGCACAGCGCGATACGCACTGTACGTAAGCTGCCGGCGCTCAGTGCCGCCGGGTACAGGTCGGCGCGCAATCGCCTGTGGGCATAGCGGCGGTCGATCGATGAAAAATCTGGACCGCAGCCTGCGGTTACAAGGTGTGTTTCCACCGCGCGCATCAGCGCATACTCTGTCAAGGTGGTCGGATCGAGCAGGGTCATGCCATCGCAATCGGTACTGCGCCGCCAGCAGCCGTACGGGTCGCGTACCTGAACAGCAAGGCGGCTATCGACCAGAGATTCAATGCGCACACAGTCGCCCAGGACCAAGGCGCGCTTGCGCCCGCCCGTGCGCCCCTCGATGAGCAGAAATGGCGCCCGCGCTGCCGCCACTGCGAACAGTACCGCCGCGCCAGCCGCCGCGGAAGGGCGCTGCGATTTGCCGGCAGTGCCGGCGCCGCCAGAGGATGTGCCGCGCATGGCATCAATGTAGCCGATGCCGCACGTTTGTTGCCATACCCGACCTCGGGTACATTGCAGCAGATGTACCACCTACCGGTTCATCGACAAGCGCGCGCCATCGGTATGCGGCGCGGTACCTCCCTGCAGCGGTTCGCTTAGTGACGCGGCCCCGCATTTTTTACGGTTGGGTGGTGGTGTGGGCCGCGCATGTGGTGTTGTTCACCATCTTCGGCGCGATCTATTCGTTTTCTTCATTCTTTGGTGCACTGCAGCTTGAGTTCGCGGCCAACCGCGCCGACGTCTCCTTCGCGTTCGCGCTTGCGGTATTCCTTTACTTTGTGATCGGGGCGGTAGCCGGGGTCGTCGCCGACCGTACCCATGTGCGCTGGGTGGCCGGCTTCGGGATCCTGTGTCTGGCCGGCGGCCTGTTTCTCGCCAGTCGCGCCCTCACACTACCGGGGTTCTATCTTGCGTTCGGCTTGGCGATCGGCTTTGGCGTGGGTTGCGTTTACGTGCCCACCATCGCCGCGGTGCAGCCCTGGTTCCTGCGGCGCCGCGCCCTGGCGGCGGGCATCGCGTCTTCGGGTATCGGTCTGGGCACGCTGATTGTGCCGCTCGTGGCGGTGCGGCTGATCGATGCGATTGGCTGGCGTGCGACCCTGCAATGGATGGCGCTCGCGGCGCTGACCATCGGCATTGCCGGCACCTTGTTTCTGGAGAAATCACCGCAAAGAAAAGGCCTGTTCCAGGATAACGACATGAGAGGCCCGGCTGCCGGGCAGGCCACCGGCATGGGCTGGGGCGAGGCGGTGCGTTCGCGACCGTTCGGTCTGTTTTTCCTGACCATTTTATTGACCGGGCTGGTGCAGTTCATGCCGTTTGTGCATCTGGCACGCCATGCGCAGGACCGCGGCTTGTCGGCCGCCAGTGGCGCCCTGCTTCTGGGCATCATCGGCGTGGGCAGCTTCGCCGGTCGCTTTGTGTTGACCGGCATGGCGGACCGCTTCGGACGGCGCGATTCCTATGCCGCCATGTTCGGGCTGATGGGCGCGGCATTCGCCTGGTGGTTGCTGAGCCTGGCCTTGCCCGCCTCGTTCACAGCGCTTGCCGGCTTCGCCATGTTGTTCGGCCTGGGCTATGGAGGATTCGTCGGTCTGGCGCCACCGCTGGCGATGGGCTATTTCGGTGCGCGCAACCTGAGCGGACTGATCGGGTTTTTGTATGTCGCCGCCGGCATCGGTACCCTCATAGCGCCGACTTTTGCCGGCTGGGTCTACGACCATACGGCCAGCTACGCCTGGCCGATCGCCTCGGGCATTCTGCTCAACATGTGCGCGTTGTGGGTCGCACTGAGACTGCCCAAGGCGGTGGCCTGAGTTGCTGCGGTCGGGTCACTCGACGCGGATCGCGGGCGCCGCGTCGATGCCTTATATACTGCGGGCTTTTTTCAGGGAAAACACCCATGAGTTCGCAACTGATCATTGAAGACATCACCGTTGGCAGCGGCGCCGAAGCGGTCGCCGGCGCGCATATTTCGGTGCATTACACCGGCTGGCTTTACAACGACGGCGTGCGTGGCGCCAAATTCGATTCCAGCAAGGACCGCGGCCAGCCGTTTGATTTTCCGCTGGGCGCCGGGCATGTCATCAAGGGCTGGGACGAAGGCTTCGCCGGCATGAAAATCGGCGGTGTGCGGGTGCTCACGATTCCACCGGAAATGGGCTATGGCGCGCGCGGCGCGGGTGGCGTGATTCCGCCCAATGCAACCCTGCAGTTCGAGGTGGAGTTACTCGGGGTTTAGCGGCGTTTGCGGCAGGGCGCAAGGTCCGAGCGTGCCGGCCGGCACCGTCCTTCGAAGCACGGGTGCATGCGGGACCACGGTTGGGCCGCAAGTTGAAGGCGGAACGAGGCCGGGTCGCCCCGTTGTCGACTAAGATCACGGTTCACCTGGCGATTGGGAAGCATCGATGAAACTCGGTTTTTTCACCATGCCCATGCACCCGCCCGGGCGCAACTACACCCAAACCCTCAAGGAGGATCGCGAGGCCTTTATCCTGGCTGACCGCCTGGGTTTTGCCGAGGCACTGGTGGGTGAACATGTGTCCGATGTTTGCGAATCGATTCCGTCAGCGCTGGCCTTCATTGCAAGCATCGCGCATGACACCAGACGGATCAGGCTCGGCACCGGAACCGTCAATCTCACCAACAGTCATCCGGCTCAGGTGGCGGCGCTGGCGGCGATGGTCGATCACTTGCTGGAAGGCCGCTTCATCTTCGGCATCGGCCCCGGCGGCCTGCGCTCCGACATGGAGGTATTCGGCAACATCGATCTGGATCGCAACGCGATGTTCGTCGAATCCATCGACCACATCCTGGCTTTGTGGTCGGGCACGGCGCCCTACGACCTTAAGGGCAAGTTCTGGAACATCAGCACGCGCCGCACGCTGATTCCCGAGACTGGCCAGGGCGTTTTCCTCAAGCCCTTTCAGCAACCGCATCCGCCGATCGTGATCACCGCGATCACCCCGGCATCACGCGGCATTACCGCGGCGGCCGAACGTGGCTGGACGCCGCTGTCGGCGAACTTTCTGCAGTCACCCGGGGTGGCGAGTCACTGGCCTGCCTATGCGCTGGGTTGTGCGAACGCCGGGCGCGCCGCGCTGCGCGCCGACTGGCGCGTGTGCAAAAGCATTTTCGTGGCCGACGACGACGCCAGCGCGGAACGCTATGTGACGGATCACAAGGGCGCCTATGGGTTCTATTTCTGGAACCTGATCACCAAACGGCGCAGTGCCGGTGCCTTGTTTTCCTTCAAGCGCGACCCCGCGATGCCGGACGAGCAGGTGACGCTCGACTATGTGCTCGACACCATGGTGATTCGCGGTGGCGTAACAAGCGTGGTCGACCAGTTGCTGGCATTTCACGCGGAGCTGGGCGGTTTCGGCACGCTCATGCTGTGCGGGCACGACTGGGCCGATCCGGTGCTGGCGCGCCGTTCAATGCAACTGATGGCCGAACAGGTGATACCGCGCGTGAATGCGGCGCTTGGCGAAAGCTGACGGAACTGGTTGCGAC